>JANTGD010000340.1 GCA_024763135.1 Thiotrichales bacterium
GGGCTACCAACTCCTCTAATTTGATTGATGGGAGTAAAAATGAACAGAAATATATTTTATTATTTAGCCACTCTAGTCGCTCTAGCCTCAATTGCAGGGTGTGAGGGTCCATCCGGCCCCGCAGGGCCTAGCGGTCCGCCCGGCCTTGTTGGCATTAGTGATTACGAGATAGTAGTTAGAGAATCTGAGGTTAATAAATCCCTACTAAAGCAACTAGAGGTTGCTTGCCCAGAGGGAAAGAAAACTTTTGGCGCGGGATGGTCTGTTTTAGATGCGACCGGAGCAATTCTAGATGGCAGAGCAACGTATTACCAGCCAGAGTATGATGGCTCGGGGTGGCTCGTGAATGCTCAATACGGAGGTGACAGTCGCCCAGATTGGAAGCTGCGCTTGCGTGTGATTTGCGCTCGAGTCGACAAATAGCATTAGCTCGACATAATGAAGTAACGATTACCGTGCAGGAGGCACATAAAGCGGTCATTAGTAAGTAACTCGAATGGAGTTGTGGTCTCCATCGCTATCACCCCACACAGGTCCAGAGGTATTAGGAGAATCACCGTAAAGAAAAGGCGTGGCCTCGCATTACTATAGCAATTTGACAGCGAGTAAGTGATTGATTGGCAATAGAAAAAGGATAGTAACCCCTATATAAATGGTCTGACCAAGTATTTAGAAACCCAGATGGGTTTGTATTGGTGACGATGGTAGCGCATAAAAAACGACTCGGTTTCAACGAGATGTCATCGAAAAAAATCGCGAGAATATGGCGAGAAGAACAGCCTGAAACTACAAACCTGATGGCAACGTCGCGTGTATCGCGGTTTACGATAACATTAAAGGATTTACCTGCCTACGATTAATTAATAGTTAATTATACCTTTAAGACTGGGAGGTATATCACAACAGTTTGCAGTTCTGTAACCTATAGGTAAAAAGAACTAGTTTACTAACACAATTAATAGTAAGGCCACATGCAGCGATTCTTTGGGCGTTAAGGTACAAGGCGCTCCGGCGCAGGCGTGGTCATTGTATGTCAAGCCGGTGACACCATGGATGAGTGCCCAGAGACCGACCCGCAGGGAGCGTCCCGGATGCTACTGCTCGGTGTTACGCCTCTTGGCAAAAATGTGGCCATTGCCGGCGAGCTGGGTTCTGACCCGTAACACCCGTGGCGCTTTGTATGAGGCTTCACTATGAGTTTCTTGGTATATCAAATACAAGAGCCGCCGAGCCGTGAGATGTAAAAAAGGAGACATTACCCTTGTCCAGCCTGATGAAGCTGATAACGCCGCAAGTACACCGTGTGCTGACACCACCCAATCGTGAACCCCAATGGCATGAGGATTTGGAACGATTTCTTGAGGGCGATCAGAAGCTGACACGCGAATCGCTGAGAGAGGCTGCGGTTGAAGCCATCCAAAGGTTGCTAATTTTTTTGGGCTACTCTACGACACGTCGGGGCGCATTCAGTATCGATGGTGATTTTGGTCGCGGCACTAATCGCGGTATCGCCCAATTTCAGTACGAGCGGGGACTGAAAGTGGCGCTGGATCTTGATCAGCTGAGTTACAGCTGTTCCTGGCAAAATGCACATTTAAAACTTCGGTCTTTGCCCCGGGTGAAAATTGATATCACCACGGTTAGATCGCTGCTAACTGCGGCGCGTCATAATATCGAAACAGAAAAGGTGCTGTGCAGCGACTATGAGGTTGCATTGTCCTATCTGGATATGCTCCAAACCCGCCGGTACTACACCTGCCGGGAAATTCACTATCATTATGGCGACTTTGCCGAGGCTGCGGCGGAGCGGGTCAAGGATGAAATATCTCCCGTCGATCCCCGCTGGATACTGGCAATCATTAAGCAGGAAACAGGCGGTATAGTACGACCGCGATTTGAGCAGCACATTTTTTCCCGCTTAGTGCACAAGTCCTCCGACCCAAAATTTATCCGGCTTCGTCTCAGCGCCATGAGCCTTGGTCTCGGGCAGGTGATGGGTTTGAACTATTCACAGGTGGGCGCCAAAAGTCCTGAGGCCATGTTCTACAGCCCACTGGATGAGCAAGTCTATTTCGTTGCGCGTTATCTCGCCGGGCATCGCAGTGCAGCGAAAGCAGAACCAGATAAAGATGATTTTCGTGCTATTGCACGTTACTACAATGGTCCAGGCTATGCAAAGCATGATTATCATGAGTCATTGGAGCGCTGGTTCACGGAGTTCAAGAGATTGCTATGAAGTCAAATTTTGGCCGTATTACCGGCGTGAGCTGAACAACCGCCAACTCTTTCTCTACGCCAGACTGGAGTCGCCAAATGGAAAGAAAACAGGGAACGCATACCTGGGTCGTTAATGCGACGATAGATAACCTCAAGAAACCCTCGGTTGTTGAAACTCCGGGGTTTGAGGATCTCGTCAGCGTCAAGCGGAGGCCGGGTGGCAGTGTCGATTTCAGTCAGGGGAGGGCGGTAGTCGGTCACCCGGAAAAGATCGAAGTCAAGAGCAATGATGTCGTCGAGGTGGAGCTGGAAGACGGCATCACCCTTTATTTGGTGGCGGAAAGAATTGAATCATTGGCGATGCCATCACGAGCAGTCGATGATGATGATGTCGTGCAGATTCCGGGAACATGGCCTATTGACTCTGCAAGGCAGCGTGGACTGGGTTCCCTGGTTATCAAAGCGTTGCACCTTCTGGATGTAGAGTCACGGATCGCCGACCGTTCGGCAGCGGCTATTGCGGCCGGCCTTGAAGATAAACTGATCGGAGGTGGCGGGCTCTATCCCTGGGATCGTCATGCCTCCGCGTGGTCCAGCAAAGCCGTCGACAGTGCAACCCAGTTTTCTCCCGGCCCGCTACTGATTTTTATACATGGCACCGCGTCTACGACCGAAGGCAGTTTTTCGGCATTATGGTCAAACGACGGCCGTAAAGAATGGGATCGGCTACTCGAATTCTACGACGCTAACATCTTTGCATTTGAACACCGCACCCTAAGTGAAAGTCCGATAGACAACGCGGTTCAATTGCTGGAGTCGTTGAAGGGCCTGCCCGACGGATCCGTAATCCATTTAGTGAGCCATTCACGGGGTGGCTTGGTCGGAGAACTACTGTGTCGCGGGCAGCGAATCAACGCCGATCCTTTCGATGATCGTGATTTCGATAACTTTGACCCAAAAAAGAATCCGGTGCTGGCTGCACAGATAAAGCGCATTGATGATGAGGGTCAGGCGGCTGCGGCCAATGAGCGTCAAATCAGGCAGTTGAAAAAGCTTAACGCGCTGTTGCAGAAAAAGCAGTTTCATATCGAGCGCTTTTTGCGGGTGGCCTGTCCTGCGCGGGGTACGACACTAGCCGGTACCCGGCTCGATGTCTATCTATCAGGCCTGTTGAATCTGTTTGGGCTGGTGACAGGCATTCGTGCCAATCCAGCGTACAATTTTCTTAAAACCGTGGTGATCGAGCTGGCCAGGGAACGAGCTGATCCAGCGTCGCTGCCCGGACTGGAAGCAATGATGCCTTTATCTGCGACCGTCCGGATGCTTAATGGCAGTCAGGTGGCAACGGCGTCGCATCTTGCCGTTATCGCCGGTGATATCGAGCCCCGAGGGGTTTTTCGCAAGCTTGCTATTTTTCTTATCGACCGGTTCTATCGCGGGGATCACGATCTGGTCGTTGATACCGATGCGATGGAAGGCGGCGCAGAGCGTGGACATTTCGGGTTGATGTCGGAGCAGGGTGAAGAGGTCAATCATTTCAGCTACTTCAAAAACGGTCGCTCCCGTCGGGCTCTGACTGCCGCGCTGGTGGAAGAAACCCTGCCGAGCGAATTTACGGTGCAGCTGCCGGACAAGGCAATACCCCGCTATATCACACGTTCGGCTCGACCCGAAATACGGCCCACAGCGATTATCGTACCTGGCATTAGCGGTAGCAATCTTGCTGCGGATGATCAACGTATCTGG
>JANTGD010000341.1 GCA_024763135.1 Thiotrichales bacterium
CACTTCGCAGGGAATGGTTGTTCCCTTCCCAAGGAGTGCAACACCGCCAGGCATGCAGACAGGACAACTGCGCCCGTCATTTTAAGCTGGACGAGGTTCCAACAATCGCCCCAGGCAAGTCTCTCTTTGTTGTCTTGGATCAATATCACGTCACGTTTAATGTTCTATTTTCTATCAAGATTGTTCGACATTGTTTAATGGCGAATTGTTTTAACTGTCTCTAACAGGTTGTTGAAAAACTCTCAGGTGAGTGCGAGACAAGGCAAAATCTGGAGAAAAAGCGCAGTTTACACGCAGTAATTGAGCATTTTGAGTCACAATTAACGCTGGATCGTGCCAGCTGAGAGTTTTTCAACAACCTGCTAAGAGATCTTTCAGTAAGTCTGGGTGCTTTACTTATGGCACAACGTGCAATCCGCGAATATGAAGGTAAGAAGGTTTTCGAGAACAACTGGTCACGCTTCTTTGGCCAGTTCAAGCCTGAGCTACGCACCGCGTCGGTCGCCAGCGGTGCAGAGCTGCTTGCGCTCGCTGAGGACGAGCAGCACGCTTGGCTTACGCAAATGCCTTTGGTTGTGAAACCAGACATGGTATTTGGCAAACGTGGCCTCAATGGTTTGGTACTGTATAAAATCCAGCAAGCCGGTGATGTGATGCTCCCCGATGCCGCCGCCTGGGTCGATGAAATCAGCCAGACGCCCATTACCTTGCTGAGCGGCCAAAGCGGACGCTTGAGCCGATTTATCGTGGAGCCTTTCATTCCTCATGAAAAGTCCGCAGAGTGGTATATCTCTGCACGCATGGAAGAGAATCACGATATTTTGTCGCTCAGTGCTGCTGGAGGGGTAGAGATCGAAGCACATTGGGATCAAGTCAAGCAAATTGCCATTCCTCCCGGCACCGAAGGTACCGCACTGGAAGAATTAATTCGCCAGGAAATTCCAGTTGAAGCCGGTGACGTAGAGCGTTTTTTTCAGTTTGCGGTTAGCTTTTACCGATTCTTCAGGGCACTACATTTCAGCTACCTTGAAATCAATCCATTTTTGCTCTCAGGCGATACGGTCTATCTGCTCGACCTCGTTGCCAGGGTCGACGATACAGCAGGCTTCCTTATGGAGAAGCACTGGGGTCCACTGTACTTTCCCACACCTTTTGGTATGAAAGCACCAGGCGCTGAGGAAAATGCAATTAAACAGGCAGACGAAAAAAGCGGCGCTTCGCTGAAGCTGACAGTACTCAATCCACAGGGACGCATCTGGACCTTGGTCGCGGGCGGTGGTGCATCTGTCGTCTATGCTGATACGATTGCAGACTTAATCGGCGTCGAAGAGCTGGCCAACTATGGGGAATATTCTGGCAACCCCACCACGGAAGAAACTGCCTTTTACGCCAAAACCCTACTGGATCTCATGACCCGGGAGCCAGATGCACAAGGTCGGGATAAAATCCTGATCATCGGGGGGGCCATCGCCAATTTCACTGATGTTGCGAAAACATTCACCGGAATCATTCAAGCCCTTGATAGCTACGCACACAAAATGCAAACCATCGGCGTCAAAATATACGTACGGCGTGGCGGCCCCAACTACGAGGTTGGGCTTCGAAATATCAAGCAGGCAGCGCTTGCGCTTGGCTTGCCCATCGAGGTCTACGGCCCAGATACGCATATGACTGATATCGTAAGAATGGCTTTGCGCGCTTGAGGCGACGTTTTTTTGAGTTAAACCCCATAACACTGACCGACTTCCTCCCATGTCCAACGTTTCCGACTCGGCACAATTATTTACCCCTGCAACCCAGGCAATCTTCTGGAACAATCACCAAACGGCAATCCAGCGTATGCTCGACTACGACACCCTGGTTGCGCGGGAAACACCATCGGTGGCAGCAATCGTCTCACCCACCAGTGGCAGCCGTTTTGGTAAGTTTTTTTTCGGTACCAGTGAAATATTGATTCCTATCTACCGTAGTACTCTGGAAGCGGCGCAAGCGCATCCACACGCCGACGTGTTATTGAACTTCGCTTCCTTCAGGCGGGCGCATCGCGTAACCAGTGAAGCACTTGAGATCTCTCAGATCCGCTGCATTATGGTAACCGCCGAGGGAATCCCGGAACGCCATGCACGCGAACTCAAATTGCAGGCCGAGGCATTGAACAAATTAATCATTGGCCCTGCCACGGTTGGCGCCATCGTACCCGGCGCATTCAAAATCGCCAATATCGGTGGCACGATCGAAAATATCATTAGCAGCAAGCTCCATCGGCCAGGCGCCTGTGGTCTTGTCACCCGCTCCGGTGGCCTATTCAATGAACTCGCCAATATCATCGCCCTTAATGCCGATGGTATTGCCGAGGGCATCGCCATTGGGGGAGATCGTTTTGCCGCGTCAAACTTTATTGAGCACATGCTGCGTATGGAACACAACCCACAGGTTCGTTACCTGCTGATGCTTGGCGAGGTTGGGGGCAGAGAGGAATATCGCGTAATCGATGCCGTGCGCGATGGAAGAATTAAGAAGCCGGTCATTGGCTGGTGCGTTGGCACTATAGCCGAACACTTTTCTAGTGGTGTGCAATTTGGACATGCGGGGGCAAGCGCCAATACCGAACTCGAAACAGCAGCCCACAAGAATCAAGCCATGCGTGAAGCTGGCATTCGCGTGCCCAAAAGCTTCAATGATCTACCGGAAATTATCTCGGGTGTGTATCGTGAGCTGCACGCCGAGGGAGTAATCGGGACGTTTAAAGAGCCCGACATCAAACCGATGCCCGAAGATTGCCAAAGCGCAATGCGCGCAGGACGTGTTCGTAAAGGAACTCATTTTATCTGCACCATTTCCGACGATCGCGGAGACGAAGCTACCTACGCGGGCAAACCCATCAGCACGGTCGCAACTCCCGATACCGGCTATGGCATTGCCGATGTGATCACGCTACTTTGGTTCAAACGCCGCTACCCGCAATGGGCCAGTGATTTTATCGAAACGGTTATTAAAACGGTGGCAGACCATGGCCCGGCTGTCAGTGGTGCACATAATGCGCGGGTCACGGCACGTGCGGGGAAAGATCTTATCAGCGCGCTGGTAAGCGGACTATTGACCATCGGGCCACGTTTTGGGGGTGCCATCGACGGCGCTGCCAAATATTTCAAACTGGGTTTTGACCAAACCATGGCGCCGGAGGAGTTTGTCAATTATATGGCCGAGCAACGCATGGTCATACCCGGTATTGGTCATCGCATCAAATCAATTCGCAATCCCGATCGCCGCGTGGAGAGCCTCAAAGACTTTGCCCGGCAGCAATTTCCAGCTACCCCCCTCCTCGACTTCGCCCTGGCAGTAGAGCAACAAACCACCAAGAAAAAAGACAACCTGATTTTAAATGTCGATGGCACTATTGGAGTGCTTATGGTCGACATGTGGCGCAGCCTTGATTATTCCGATACCGAGATCGATCAATTTATCGACTCAGGCACTTTGAATGCTTTCTTTGTACTCGGACGTTCTATCGGATTTATCGGTCATATTCTCGATGAAAAACGTTTAGGTATGCCCATGTACCGGCACCCCTTTGATGACATTCTTTACGATATCAGCGATACAGAAAAAGAATAGCGGACATGCACTCTCATCACCTACGTGCGCAGCTGCCTTGATTTCACCAGCACGCCATGCAGGCTGAGTCATACCAAGATAAACGCGCTTCGGGTTTCGTATCAACCCGGGAAAAATTGCTCGTGTTCAGCCGCCACGTGCTGGTGGGCGGCAAGGCCGTCAAGCGCCTCTGTAGTCATCCTACAGCAAGTCTGGCTAACACAGTCCGCAGACCAGCCCTTTACGGCCTGGCTCTTTAACAGGCTGTTGAAAAACTCTCGGGTGAGTGCGAGACAAGGCAAAATCTGGAGAAAAAGCGCAGTTTACACGCAGTAAATGAGCATTTTGAGCCA
>JANTGD010000342.1 GCA_024763135.1 Thiotrichales bacterium
CCGAAGGGCGCAAACCCACGCGTCCAGCACGGCGTTATTGCTGCTCGACATGGAACAACCATGGCTTCGCAACAATGCCTTGTTCTGAACGCGTGGGGTTGCGCTGATACAGACAGTTTGGACTTGGCGGTGTACTAGGCTTCTTTTTCGCGCCGAACTGCGATCTTAATTCTATGGTCGTTCAGTTTCATAACCCATAGAGCATCGGGAACAATAGAATCGAAGCAACCACGGCGACCTGCATGAGTATATAAGGCAGGACGCCTCGGTAGATGTCGAGTGTGCGTACCTCGGGTGGGGCAACGCCTTTGAGGTAGAACAGGCTGAAGCCGAAGGGTGGGGTGAGAAAAGAGGTTTGTAAATTCATTGCAATGAGGATTGCGAACCACAGCATGCTGATGCCCAGGGTTTCGGCCACCGGTGCGAGAATTGGCACAATGATGAAAGAGATCTCTACAAAATCGATAAAAAAGCCAAGAAACAGGATGACAAGCATCGAGAGAATGAGGAATCCCCATTTTTCCCCGGGGAGCTGCAGCAACAGCTCTTCGACGATGGTGTCACCCCCGGTGTAGGTAAACGCCATCGAAAACGCTGTGGCGCCTAAAAGGATGCCGAAGACCATTGCGGTGATCTTGACGGTTTCCAGCGCGCTTTCATACAGCATTCGCCATTTGAACTGCCCATACAACGCGGCCAGAACAATGGCACCCATGCCCCCCAGCGCCGAAGACTCAGTCGGCGTTGCTATCCCAGCAAAAATGGAGCCGAGCACCACCAGTATCAACGCCAGCGGGGGAACAATTGCTTTAAGGGCGCTCAAATAGTGGCGTAAGCGAGACTGCGTGTTGTCCTGCGGGAGTGCGGGGGCGGCTGCCGGTCGCAGCCAGGTATAGATGAGAATATAGAGTAGATAGACACCGACCAAAACGGCACCCGGCGCGACTGCAGCTTTGAACAGATCACCCACGGGAATACCCAGTACATCGCCTAATATGATCAAAATGATAGAAGGAGGAATGATCTGGCCGAGTGTACCGGACGCGCAGATCGTGCCACAGGCAAGCTTTTTGTCGTAGTGAAATTTAAGCATGACCGGCAGTGAGATGAGCCCCATGGCCACGACGCTAGCGCCGACGACTCCCGTGGACGCTGCCAGCAGTGCGCCGACCAAAATGGTAGAGATCGCCAGTCCGCCTCGCACTTTGCCGAACAGTTGCCCCATTGCCTCCAAGAGCTGCTCAGCGAGCTTGGTCTTCTGCAGTACGATGCCCATAAAAATGAACAAAGGAACTGCCATTAGTACGGTATTTTCCATAATGCTTGCGATGCGATAGGGCATAAAAGCAAATAAACCAAGGCCATCGGCAAACACGCCAAACAATAATGCAACGCCGCCGAAAGTGAAGGCAACGGGAAAACCAAACAGCAAAAGCAGCAACGCTGCGAAGAACATATAGATCCCGATCATGGCTGTTTGCTCCTGTCAGCTCAGGGGCTGGTCTTCAGTGTCGGGTGTATTGTCATACACACCACGGAGGATATTGATCGATCGCAAGGCCAGACCAATGCCTGCAATTGCGATGCTCAGAAAAGAAAACGGGATCACCGATTTAATGATCCACCGATACGGCAAACCGCCGGGATCGCCGCTACCTTCCCCGAGTTGATAGGCATCCCAAGCAAAGCCGACGCCATACCAAAATACCAACAAGGCAAAGGGTAGCAGCAGGACAAGCGTGCCAATGAGGTTAATCCACGCGCGCCGCCTGACCGAGGCGCGTTCATAGAACAGGTCGACGCGGACATGCCCGCCTGCAGTCAGTGCAAATGGTACGCCAAGCAGAAAAATCGTTGCATACAAATGCCATTCAAGCTCTTGCATCCCGATGGACACGTCGTTGAACAGGTAACGCATAATGACATCGATGAAGACGTTCAATAGCAATGCCAGGAACAGTGCGGCGGCGATTCTGCCGAGCCAGATGGAATAGGTCGCGATGAGTTGTTCGAGTCTTACCAGGGACATGGTTGTGTCAGCTGCGATGCGAAAAAAATGTGCAGTATTGTACAGAACACAAGCAGAAAACAGTGGGCCGATCAAAGCCACCTGTCGGCGCCTGTTGATTACTGGGTTTCATCGCTGGTTCCTTGGTCAGCAGCAGGGGAGTAGGTTACGCCAGCCTGAGGGGAGCCGGCGTTTCCACCATGAGCTACCTCTTGGTCAGTCATCAGCCGACAGAGACTCGACGCTTTCCAAGTACGCCTTGTCGGAGATATCGGTCCAGGCTCTGACTTTTTTCAAGTAAGCGGCCTGCGATTGAATAATTTCGTTGGCCAGCGGGTCTTCGGCGGCTTTTTCTGCGAGCAGCTCGTCATTGGCCTTGCGCAGTGCAGCTAACACCTCTTTGGGAAAGGTCTTGACCTTGATATCGGGATAATCGGATTTCATTTTTGCCCAGTTTTCCGCACTCGCATCATAGGCCTGAATGTACATGTCGTAGGCAGCGGTACGCATCGAAACACGCAGGATTTCCTGCAGATCTGGGGGTAGGCTGTCCCACTTACGTTTATTGATCAGGAACTGCAACTCGGTTCCCGGTTCATGCCAGCCTGTGTAGTAATAAGGGGCGATTTTGTGGAAGCCCATACGCAAATCCAGAGACGGGCCAACCCATTCCAACGCATCGATGGTGTTGCGCTCCAAGGCGGTGTAGAGCTCCCCTGCAGGGATGTTGGTGGGTTTGGCGCCGACCTTGGCGAGGATTTCGCCCGCGAAACCCGGTATCCGCATTTTGAGTCCCTTTAAATCTTCCAGCGAATTGATTTCTTTTTTAAACCAGCCTCCCATCTGATTGCCGGTGTTGCCACCGGGGAATGAGAGCAGGCCAAGAGGCGCATAGACCTTTTCCATCAGTTCCATACCACCGCCCTGGTAGAACCAGCCATACTGTTCCACGGTAATCATGCCAAATGGCATCGCGCTAAAATACAACGTATTGGGGACCTTACCTTTCCAGTAGTAGGAGGCGGAATGTCCCATATCGTATTGGCCGGCGCGCACCATGTCGAACACTCCGAGGGGGGCTTTGTGTTTGTTTTTCGAGTCGATCGTGATTTTGAGGCGACCTTTGGACATCTTGTCCACCATTGCGGCGAGGTTCTTCGTAGCATCGCCGAAGATCGGGAAGTTGGTAGGCCAGGTCTCTGCGAGCTTGAGCCGGTAAACCTTCTCCGCAGACTGGACCGGGGAAGTACATACCCCAAGCAGGAGTAGGGCAGTAATCAGCGTAAGCAGGAGACGGTTTTTCTTCATGCCAGGTTCCTCATTGACTGTTGTAATGCATGCAGATCAATCAAAGATGCTCGATGATCGTCCCGGGCGTATTATGCCTCTATTTGCGCGACCCGTCTGTTTACGGGCTGTTCGGGTACTGTGACGTTTCGCATGTGGTTGCGCTGGCTGCCGGAGCGCATTGTGCCGGCTGGTGCTGCTTGGTATCAATCGTTGCGCCAATTCAAGATCGCCAATGGTATCCGGATTTAATTCTGTGGGGTATACCTCTATAGGGTGTTGGCAGCACGAGGATTGGTGAGCTCATCGATGCAAAGCTTTTGTGCGTTGCTATTGATCATAAGGAAGCTCTGATCAATTCGTAACAGGGCATCTTGCGGTGCAAAATCGCCCACTTCTGCGTTGCGGATCTTCGCAATAGCCAGCTATTACACGCGATCCGCGCCTTGAACTGGGCGATTGTTCGCCACAATCTGCTCGCGCCAGAATTACTCAGAGCTTCCTTAACAGTCTGTTGAAAAACTCTCAGGTGAGTGCGAGACAAGGCAAAATCTGGAGAAAAAGCGCAGTTTACACGCAGTAAATGAGCATTTTGAGCCACAATTAAC
>JANTGD010000343.1 GCA_024763135.1 Thiotrichales bacterium
TAGATACATGATAAAGAACAAATATTGAGGGTATATACAAGACAAAGTATTGTATATAAAAAAGCAGAAGCGATGGCCTATTGAACTCTATAGGCATCCAAAACGAAGGAACTATTCCAACGATCAGAGAAATAATAATATAAATAACTGGCGGAGGGTTATAGGAGAACCCCCAATAATTATAAACAGGGCATACTACAAATTTATAAGCCAGATTAAAAACAGCAATATAGAAAAGAATCATTACGACGGCAAGTATCCGTCGCTTGCTTATATTTAGCGGCGGAGGGTTATTCATAGGCTGTCACTCTTTAGTCCCTTAACTCCACTCGCATACCAAATCAGCCCAAAATACAGTAAGTAATTCAGCGTACTCAAAAGACTAAACACCGCAACAGAATGCCAAAAGTCATACTCCATGGCATGCATCCCCCACAGCCCCAGGGCCGGCACAAAAAGACGCACAAAATCAATAATCAGCTTAAGCTCTGAACGATTCACAACAAACAGTACACGGCTCACCGGGCTCACGACCATCCCGACCAAGCTGACAGGAGCTAGAATTGCGACCAACAACCCCGTTTCAGCCCATTTCTGGCCGAAAAGAGAGCCAAAAATAAAGGGCGCCACCAACGCCAAAGGCAGATATGTCAGCGCAGACACTGCTCCTAATTTCTTTGTTACCTGCCAGAGAATCGCTCTAACATGGCCGGGCTCGCGGCGATATGCATCTGAAAGGTGTGAATGAAAAACATCCCCGACACTGGCACTAACCAAGCCCGCTGGAAGCTGGCTCAAGCGCTGAACCAACAGAAACTGCCCCGCCGCTGCCGGGCCGAAAAAAAACGCTAACAGCGGCAGCGGCAACATCGCAGCAAGCGAGTCAAGTAATGACGATGGCAGCACTACCGCCGGATACTTCCAGTTAGCTCTCAATACCGATCGATAATATGCCTTATCAAAGGGACGCAGCGCTTCTCCGATCAACGGTACCGCCCCACGCAACAGTCTCACAACACCTAAAGTTCTACCGGCAACTTCGCCAACCAAAAGGCCGATCCACCCGAACTGCCCCCACGCCATTGCAATCGGTACAACCGACCGGCCAAAGCCCTGAGAAACCAACGCTCGGCTCACCTCGGCAAAACCTGCCTGCCTTACGTGCCAGTAGCGTAAAGCTGTAAACACTCCGGTAACGAGCAGAGCCAGTACCGCCGCCATGGCACTCCACCCCGGAAGCTCACCATAAGACAACAAGTCGTAACGGATCATAAACCACAATATAAAACCGGCAAGCAACGAGGCCGGAAGTGAGAAAAAAAGGCAGGCAACCAGAAGATGGTTAGCCTCCCGGTCATCCCTGGCCGAAACGATGGCCATTTCGTAACGCAGCCCCATCCCCACGGTTAAAAAACCGACAAAAGCCATAAATATGCCCAGTATCCCCATCTGCTCGGGAGGATACAAGCGGGTAATTACAGGGGTGGAAATCACAACCAGCCCCTGGCCAAGAGCCGTGCCCCCGGCCAGTTTCAACACATTGCCAGCAAATCGGTTGCCACTTAAAAAGGAACGCAAACGGGAGACTCGCGGTTCGACCTCTACCTGCCTCACCCGCTGGTCCGAAGACCGATCATGAGAAAGGTCCGGACACGTCCTGTCGTTCTTCAATCGCTCAGACTCCTTCACCGACTCAACACCCTGAATCAACCTCTACCTTCATACGGTCAAGCATCAATTGCAACCCGCACTGATCTGTAAAATTACCAGGCAACTGACACCTAAGAATCCGCCAGCGAGCATAAATACTCGCCGTAGCTGTTTTTACGCAGTGCGACGCCCCTCTCCTTCAACTCTTCACCAGAGAGCCACCCATTATTAAAGGAAATCTCCTCCAGGCAGGCAATCTTATATCCCTGCCGCGTCTCTATGGTCTCAACAAATCGGGAGGCATCCATCATGCTTTCGTGCGTACCGGTATCCAGCCAGGCAAATCCGCGGCCCAGCAGTTCGACCTGCAAACTACCTCGACGAAGGTACTCTTGATTCACGCTGGAGATCTCTAGCTCACCGCGAGCAGAAGGCTTGACCTGCCTGGCTATTTCAACAACATCGTTGTCGTAAAAATACAAACCCGTTACGGCAAAATGTGATTTTGGCTGTGCAGGCTTCTCTTCAATAGAAACCGCTCGCATCTGCTCATCAAAAGCGACCACGCCGAAACTTTCGGGGTTCTTAACCTGATAACCAAACACAGTGGCTCCCCGTTCACGCATGACAGCTTCGCGCAATTTGGCCGTAAATCCCTGCCCATAAAAGATATTATCGCCCAACACCAGGCACACGGAGTTGCCACCAATAAACTCTTCACCGATAAGAAATGCTTGGGCTAAGCCATCAGGGCTTGGTTGGACAGCATACGAGAGGCTCACCCCGAACATGCTTCCGTCACCAAGAAGACGCTGAAAGCTCGCTTGGTCCTGAGGCGTCGTGATGATCAGGACATCCCGGATGCCCGCCAGCATCAACACAGACAGAGGGTAATAAATCATAGGCTTATCGTAAATCGGCAGCAGTTGCTTTGAAACCCCCATGGTAATCGGGTGCAACCTTGTTCCGGAACCTCCAGCGAGAATAATTCCTTTCATTTCCTCTCCTTATCATAAACGTCGCCGCACACACCAAGACGCTCCCGTAGATAAGAACCATCCTGAACATGTTGACACCAATCCTGGTTCACCAGATACCATTCCACGGTTTTACGAATACCACTTTCAAACGTCTCCAAAGGCTTCCACCCTAGTTCACGCTTGATTTTACTAGCATCAATTGCGTAGCGCATATCATGACCTGGCCGATCTTGCACAAAAACAATCAAGTCCTCATATTTCCCTACTCCGGTTGGCTTTTCAGGTGCCAGATCTTCCAAAATTGAGCAAAGTGTTCTAACAACCTCAATATTCTGTATCTCATTATGACCACCGATATTATAAGTTTCGCCGATTTCCCCTTCGGTGACTACTTTATAGAGAGCACGGGCATGATCCTCTACATACAACCAGTCACGGACCTGATCCCCCTTTCCATAAACCGGCAAAAGCTTCCCTTCCAAGGCATTCAAAATCATAAGCGGGATAAGTTTTTCCGGGAAATGGTACGGACCGTAATTATTGGAACAGTTTGTGAGTAAAGTCGGAAGGCCATATGTACGCCGCCAAGCCCTCACAAGATGGTCAGAACTAGCCTTGCTGGCAGAATAGGGGGAACTGGGAGCATACGGTGTTATCTCAGAGAACAAATCTTCAGGCCGCTCTAGATCGCCATACACCTCGTCAGTAGAAATATGGTGGAAGCGGAATACCTTTTTCCTAGATGCATCCAAACATTGCCAATAGCAACGTGCCACTTCTAGAAGTGTGTACGTGCCAACAATATTAGTTTCAATAAAAGCGGAAGGACCATCAATGGATCTATCTACATGGCTTTCTGCGGCCAAGTGCATAACCACATCAGGCTGGTACTTATTAAAGATTCTTTCAACCTCAGCAAAATCACAAATATCGGCTTGCTCAAAAAAATAGCGTTTATTGTCCGAGACATTTCTCAGAGATTCAAGATTCCCTGCATATGTAAGTTTATCTAAATTAATTATTAAATTGTCAGTATTATGAACGAGATGACGAATAACGGCAGACCCTATAAAACCAGCACCTCCAGTAACGAGGATTTTCATAAAATTAACCTTACTAAACACTCTAATAAAGATTTAAAGAAAAATATAATGATTATGACTATTCAAGACGAGAAGAAACTATTTTTGATATAACATCAATATCAATTTTCTTCAGATGATCTCCAATTGGAAGGCTCAGAAGATCACTATCAAAGC
>JANTGD010000344.1 GCA_024763135.1 Thiotrichales bacterium
GTGGTCACCTTATTGGTGATGAGAGGTTTTTCTGATTTGCCAGGTGCACCAAGAGCTTGCGTGGACTTTTGTGATACAACTGAGGTTTTTAGGTTGAATTGGCGACAGCCAGTCCTGCGCTCGCGCGCCTACCGGCTGACCGCTTTCCGGCTCGCTGTAGCCGCCAATATCGTGTTGACGATGTACTAGTGGGCCGTGCGGAAATAGAAGCCGTAGCAAAGGGAAGTCATTTTGAGAGTATTTTTTACTTATTCGAGGCGAATAGTGACTCATATTCAACAAAAATGAGCGGAAAAATGGGCCATAAGGATTTTTCCCACAACCGGTCATCTATTCTCGGACCAAATCTATTTTTTGCCAGGTGATTGATTACGGGGCTGCATCTGCGGGCATGCCTAACAAGGGCAGGCACTCTTTTAACCAGCGATCAATACGTTCATCCGTCATGCGGGACTGGGTATGATTGTCCAGTGCCAGCCCGATGAATCGGCCATCAATCAGCGCTTTTGAGGATGTGAAGTTATAGCCGGTCGGATCACAGCCTCCTACCAGGGTGGCGCCCATGACGGTGAATTTTTCATAGAGCAAGTACATTGCATCAACAAAGTACTCTCCGTATTTTTCCTGATCTCCGGTTCCATACAGGGCGATGCGTTTGCCGTCGAGGCGCTGCCCGGCAAGCTCGGCCAGAAACTCTTCCCAGCTCCCGGCAGCAATGCCTGTCGCAATTCCAGGAAGGACGCCCTCACCATAGGTGGGTGTGCCGAGGATGAGTTGATCTTGCTGCAAAAATGTTTCAACTGATACACGATTAATATTGAGTGGCTTCATTGCAAGGTCCGGCCCAAGTCTTTTTGCAATTTTTTTAGCGATTAATCGAGTCGTACCGGTATCCGTACCAAAATAGATTGCAAGTGTGTTCATTTTTCTTCTTACCACCGAGGTGTTTGCATTTCAAAACGAGTGAGCAAGAATCAAGCCAGGGCTAGCAATCATTGCATAAGTGATCAATCGTTTTCACGCTAAGACAACTCACTGAATCGTTACGATTGCCTGAGCAAGGAGGATCGACAGAAAAATTCGATGAGGAGGATCGGCTCAATGACCTGTCGTCGGTTTCAATTGGAAGCTGCCAGTCGCCGCATGATCGTCAAAATGCTCACCGCGTAAATACGTAAATTCGTATTGACCGGACTGGGCGTTGGAAAAATTGAGCCTGAATTCACCACTGAAGTCCATGCCAATGGTTGAAAGCGTCCCCGTGAGCATTTGTTGCAGTTCTGTGTATTCGGCGTGCACCACGCCTAAGTCTGCAGCCGGTTTGGTGTAAATATACTCACCACGGTAGATACGGTAAATCCCCCCCCCTCTGCGCATCATGTGCTCAAAGCCACCATCCTCGGCAAAACTGATGTATTCCTCTACGTAACCCTGATCATTTTCAAGAGTCAAACGCATGTTCTGAATCTGCTCGGGGACGCCAAGGTTCTCACTCGAGGTACAAGCGGCCAATATCAACAGCAGCCAAAATGCGATGATCAGGTGTTGCATGAGCTCTCTCCAACAGTTTCAGAGTCATCCGGTATGCTTGTGCCAGAGCCTAAAAGTCTGGGCTCGGCGGCAGAAGGGTGTTCCTAAGACATTCCTTAGGAGAATAGCAGGCTTATTTGCGACGTGCATTGGGATAAAGCAGCCGCAGCCGGTTCGCTCGCGCGGACAACGCCTTGCCCCTCCCCCCCTGAACTTTTTCTGTCAAGCGTTACCTAAGCTTTCGGGTCGTCTGACAGATGCGCCAACAAAATGCAAAATCAAAGGCCTTAGCCGTCTCCTACGCATAGCACAAACCCATGAGCTCCTCTTCCACATCCAACAAACCTGCTTTGAATATCGGCGTGCTTCTGGACGACACGTTTCTGCCTGCTTGGGCGTATGCCATGCTGGAACGCATTCTGGCGGAGGGGAACGCCCACATCAAACTGCTCATCATCAACAAAACGCCCGCCCCTAATCTTCCTGATTCCCTGCTCGAAAAGTTTCGCTACCACAAACTCAGAAGCGTCTCACTGGCGGTGCATCGGATGGCAGATTCCATCTACACACGCTGGATCGAGGGCGAGCCTCAGCTTGCCAATGCAAATGCCCTGGTACCCGCTTTCCCACTGCTCAGCGGCATCCCCGTCCTCCATGTCACACCGCGTCAGACCCGACATTCGGACTATTTCCCCACAGAAGCCATTGCATCAATTCAGGCGCGGAATCTGGATCTATTGATCAGATTGGGGTTCCGGATACTCCGGGGTGACATCCTCACGGCCACCCGATATGGCATCTGGTCCTACCATCATGGCGACAACCAAGTCAATCGCGGTGGTCCTCCGGGGTTTTGGGAGTCTATGGAAGGTTGGCCAACCACAGGCAGCACCCTATTGATACTCACCGAGGAACTCGACAATGGCAAGGTGCTCTGCCGAAGCTGGTCGACAACGCACGTCGACTCCATCAAAGACAACTGCAGCAACAACTATTGGACCTCACTCTCGCTGCTGCCCCGAAAACTCAAAGAATTGCGCGAGCAAGGCCCGGAGCATTTTCTCAAACAGCATGCCCAGCAATGGGCGCACCCTAAGTTTTATTCCAAGCCTCTTTACAGGGTGCCCAATGCCCGGGAATCGCTGTATCTCGTATTGCGCAAGTTCCTGAGTAAAATCAAACGCTCTTTGACCTATCGCTTGTACTTTGATCAATGGATCCTGTTATTTGATTTACGCGATGCGTTCTCTTCGTCATTTTGGCGATACCGCAGATTGTGCCCGCCCAAGGATCGGTTTTGGGCCGACCCTTTCGTGATTCAGGAACAAGACCGTTACTATCTGTTTCTCGAAGAGTTTCCGTTCGCGCGTAATAAAGGGCACATCTCCGTCATCGAAATGGACTCGGAGGGCAATACCACGCCCGCAGTCAAAATCCTTGAGCGCCCTTACCATCTGTCCTACCCCTTCATTTTCACCTACGACGGGGTGCGCTACATGATTCCGGAAACCCATCAGAACCGGAGTATCGAACTCTACAAATGTACCCAATTTCCCCACCACTGGGAGTTTCAGCACACCCTCATGGACAATGTCCGGGCCGTCGATGCCACCTTGCTGCAACACGATGGGCGCTGGTGGATGTTCGTAAGCATGGCGGAGAACGACCACGCCTCCCTGACAGACGAACTACACCTATTTTATGCCGACAGTCCTTTGGCTACGCGCTGGCAGCCCCACCCTTGCAATCCCATCGTCTCCGACTGCCGAAATGCGCGGCCGGCAGGTGCCATTTTTGAGCATGCAGGACAGCTGTATCGCCCTGCCCAGAATGCCGAAGGCCACTATGGCCACGGCATCAATCTCAATCTCATCGAAACGCTAAATACCCAGAGCTATCATGAGATCACCGTCTCACAGGCGATGCCTGATTGGCACAAACGCCTCTCTAGCCTGCACACCTTCAACCGTGACGGGCGACTCCATGTGATTGATGCACAATTGCGCCGCTTTCGTTTTGGACGATGATGCAAGATTTTTTGTCACTGCTCAGCTAACCCCTGAAATGCGCCCGCTCTAAAAGGGTCGTTTACGCTTTTATTAACCCGGCCGATAAATAGAACTGCTATAATGGCGTCATGGAAAAAATAGTGCAGTAGCCTGGATGCAGCGCAGCGAAATCCGGGATGAATTGAACGCAGCTCCGATTTTCCCGGATTACTCAAGCTCCATCCGGGCTACAAAAATATCACCTGGGTCCTGCGGGGCGAGTGTCTTTTTGTCTTCGGCAACAAAAAGGCACCAAAAAATGCCGCCCCTGTCATCCCGCTTTTTCCTGTGCTTCTCACCCCACCCGGGGG
>JANTGD010000345.1 GCA_024763135.1 Thiotrichales bacterium
ATTAAGTATTGTGTCCCCTGAATTTTGAACGACTTGCCTGGAAATATTTACCCCATTCATGGGGGGGGGGAGTTTCGTTTAATTTGGCAATCATTAGCATATTGAAGGTGATTAGCGAATTTTTTTCGCAATTTCTATCGTGCCTGACCCCATTGATTCTCCGTTCTTCAGGGAGCCGGGCCTTTAGGTACTTTGATGCGGTGCGTGAAATCAAGACCTGTCCCCAGAGATTTTCTTTTCTTAGGCGTGATTACTTTCGCTTAGTTTCCCAGGGATTGTACAGACGCACCCCTGGCAGACCATCAAAATCCTTAGTATTCCGGGTGACCAGAAGGGCGTTATGTTTCTGGGTCAGCGCTGCAATCATCAAGTCCTCAACAGTCATTGGGTGACCCGTTTGACGAGCGTGCAGCGCGATGGCAGCGTAATTCGTCGCTGCCTCACAACTGTAATCCAGGCAGCGACCTGCAAATAGCTCAAAAACCGTGCTAGCGGCCTGTTGCAACTGCAGTTTGCGCTTTCCGTTATCTATCATGCCGATACCCCATTCGATTTCCGCCTTGCTAATCGCGCACAGGTATAAGTCGGTTTCTAGCTGCTCATCCACCCAGGACAGCACCGAGTGCTCCGGTGATGCTTTCATCAATTCTGAAAGGATGTTTGTGTCTAGCAGGATCATGTCAGATCTTCGGAGACGTCAGGTGCCGCACGCGGTAGAGACCGAGTGGGCAGCTCCAAATCGACGGCTCCGCTGGTGGATACTACGGTTTGATGGATGCGGCTCCCTAATCCCCTACGCTGCGTTGACCCAGCAACTGCCCTCTGCAGGATTCGACGAACTTCTTCTTCCATCGAACAACCGTGCTCTGCTGCCTGGATCCGTAGCGCTGCTTTTAAGGACTCATCAAGGTTGCGTATAGTCAGCATTGCCATGTGCTAGCTCAAGCTTGGTATCAGTGCTTTGATTATATGCATTGAATGCACTGCATTCAATGCATATAATCCGGGGTAAATCATGGCATGGTGGGAAACCGTGGTCTGTCCCCTATTGTTCCTGACGATCCCAAATGATAAAGGGTACTATCCTGCTTTTCCCCATTTTTCCCTTCCTGACCAAACGTCAATCTAGTGAATGCGATACGCTGCGTGGCAGGCGATACAGGCGCCAGTGACCTCCGTTAGTGCCTTGTAGGCCGCTGAAGCTTCCCCTTCCTGGGCTCTTTTCGCGAAGCGGCTGGCTGCTTTGTGCATTTGCATCCCGGCTTGACGCATGCCTTGTGGCATGAATTTAGCCATATGGCTAGCTCCGTGAGACGTAAGGGAGCTCATGCCCAGGCTGGTTTCGGCTATTTCTGCCGCCTGGTCAAAATCTTCACTGCTAAGACTGGAGAGTATGTCATTGATGGCCACGAGGTGACCGCGCATGTTTGCCAACATATGGTGTTGCATCATTTCCGGCAATTCTACGAAAGCTCTGTTGTCCGCATTTGCTTGTGTCTGTGCTCCTCCGGTGAACGGGAATAGCAAGGAAAGTAGGGCAAAAACCGGCAAGACTGACTTCATTTTGTGACCTCTCGGTGGTGAGATAGAAAAATAGTTTAGGTTTATGTTTGCCATAAAAGTGATGCGCTAGTCAAAACGCATACAGAAAACGACCTGGGTATCGGTACGAAAAGCTAAGCAGAGATTGAGGCAATCTTGCCTGGAGATCCACGACTCTTCCAGTCAGCTATATCGTCTGGGGCGATAGCCGTGCTGTCTTGTGAGTGAAGATTAAAGACTCAAAGGGGGTTTCCGGACACCAGTTCTGGACTGTACCCTGCTTGGCTACGATCTTTTTAAGGCCCAATGATGATTGGTTGCTGGGGGTAAAGGTCAGATAGCAGAAAATCGGGTAGCCCAAGCAGAAAGAATGCTGGCACTAAAGGGTACTGACCCCTTTAGCGTTGATTCTCCGTTCTTCAGTGAGCCGGGCCTTTAGGTATTTTGATGCGGTGCGTGATTACAAGACCTGTCCCTGTAGGTGTTCCATTGGCACGGGTGAATCTCATAACTAAGTCAGGCTCAACCTCACGAAACCCACCCGACTTCACTATCTCATAACAAGGCCAGAAATCAATCGACTCAAACTCCCCCAGATCATAATTGCCCCCGAGCCAAGCGCCCATTAGCTCCTGGTGGATAGGAGGTGACAGATATGCAAATCGGCTAAACACTGCTGCCGTCAATAAGTCCTCTCGAGTTTTAAACAGCTCTCGCCAACTAATCGAGGCATGACCGTCCTGCTCGACCCGTCCGGCTTTTCCATGTAATACGGCTTGTAGCATGACTTGTCCTTGTTAAATTCCGTGTTGAAATATGATTAATCTTGCTCAATTTTTTGATAAAAAACTCGCCCCACGCGCTTGATGTGATCGATCAAATCAGGGTTTTCAATCAGATTAAAGACCGACAGATCGATTTCATAAGGGAGCAACAGATCGTCCAATGCGAGGCTGATCCGGTTTAGCGTGGGCAAGTTGATATTACCAATCAGTGTGATGTCGATGTCCGACGCTTCGCGGTGTCTGCCTAAGGCGCGCGAGCCGTAGAGAAGCGCCTTTTTAATTTCAGGATACTGGCGAAACACGGACCGGATAGCCTCACGCTGATGCGCTTGCAGGCCGTCATCGTACTGCTCACTCACCACTGTTTTCCTGCAACTGCTGCAAGCGGTCTTTTAACTGGATAAATAAGGGATGATAGCGCTGGATGACGGCTTCGACGATCTGGCGGGCGGTTTCCTTGTTGTAGGTATGTGAGGTGCGATTACGGCTGGCGATCATCTCCATCCACTGCTCACCGTTGCTGATCAAGCCGACTGAGAAGGCTTTGCGGGTGGCATCGCGGGAGCCCATCAGGTTTTGCTCTCCCTGATATTGCAGGTAATCTTTCAGGCAATGCCAGGCCAGCTCGTGGGTGAATTCAAACGCCTGAATCAATCCCTGCTGTTCCAGATCAGTCAGCGGGCGCTGTCGGCTCAGCGCAACCGCCGCATCCAGGCTGGCCAACGCCTGTTTGTAATTGGCAAAGCGTTGTTGCCAACGGATATCGTCTGTCATGGCGCAGGCTCCTGATCGAGTAGCTGAGTTACCCGGACTTTGCCGCTGAGCTTGTTTTTGATGTTGAAGTCGATGGTGTCCAACACGCCTTCCAGCGACCGGGTGAATTGTTCGATGGCTTCGGTCGCCTTGTTCAGCGCCGCGCCAATGTCATTCTTCAAGTCTTTCAGATGATTCCAGCGCGCATTTTCGGGAATGTAAAAGGTATCGTCGTATTCATCCTCGTCATCCGCGAGCGCTTCCGCCTGAGCCTGTGTCTTACCTTTGCCGCGATAGTGCTCAATCACCTTCTCACGGGATTCAACAAATGCATCGGACAACCGCTTCAGGAACATCATGCCGAAGATGTAATCCTTAAACTCACTGGCATCCATGCTGCAGCGCAGAATGTCCGCCGTTTCCCAGAGCAAGGATTCAAGTTTTTGCAGCGTGAGTTGTTCGGTCATTGAGGGTGTTTTCCTGGCGTGGGTTGAGTATGGAACGTCATCGCGCTTTGCATTTTGATCCTTTCTGCGATTGTTTTACAAAAAAAGTCCAAGCCAGGTCTTTCTAAGCTGCATATCTCTCATTCAAAGGCGGCTGGGAATATACCCTTCAGGAAATCAATGCCTTAGTTTTTGCCAGTCAACCCATCATCTTGTTCTTGGTTCGAGCCACTATACTCATGTTAACTCAAGTTTCGGAGTTCGTAGCCCCCTCTCCCCCAGGGAGAGGGTTGGGGTGAGGGGATTTTAAGCCTGAATGCTTTGATTGAATGCATTCCCT
>JANTGD010000346.1 GCA_024763135.1 Thiotrichales bacterium
TGTTCCCTTCCCAAGGAGTGCAACACCGCCAGGCATGCAGACAGGACAACCCTTCGGGCGATTCTGTGATGCTACGCCTCGGTGTTGCAGTGCTTGCTAAGGACGCGGCCATTGCCTGCGCACTGCGCCTTGATGCGCAGCATCACAAAAGCGCTGAGTCCGTCATTTTAAACTGGACGAGGTACTATTCTCACAGAACTTAACAGTGGAATGTGTTTGTTACGAAACCTTGGAGCAATTGCCTGCAAGCGCTGATCTTTTGTTTTCAGCAGCAGCTAAGCACAGTGTTTTTTTCTCCAGACCCTGGCTAGAAATTCTTGAGACTACGGCATTGTCCCCGGATCAGTCTCTGCAGTTGGTTTGTGTAGTCGATGGTGGCGATGTTTTAGCGATACTGCCACTGATGCATAGTGAACGGATGGGCTATGCAGCGCTCACCCACCTGTATTCTTCTTTGTACACGGTATTGCTCAAGGAGGAAAACCAGGTTGAAATTCTCGCCTGTTTGGCCCGGGGGTTGAAAAACTTGCCCGTACCTCTCCTACGGATGGGGCCGCTCGCCGAGGACGATCAAAAGATTGAACGATTGCAGACTGCTTTGGAAATGTTCGAGTACCGGTGCTATCGTCATTTTCGATTTTTTAACTGGGTCTATCGACCAGCGGGGCAGTCATTCGATGACTATCTGGCGTCGCGTCCGAGCAGGGTTCGCAACACGATTGCGCGCAAGCAGCGAAAGTTGAAACGCGAACAAGACTGTTACATTCGCCTGTTCCGAGACCAGGAGTTGGGCCAGGGCCTTGCCGATTATCATGCAGTCTATCGATCGAGTTGGAAAGCTCACGAGCAGTTCCCTCAGGTGGTCAATAGAATGGCTCATCGGCTGGCAGCTGAAGACTGGCTGCGACTGGCGGTTTTATATATCAATGACACGCCGGCGGCAGCGCAGTTTTGGATTGTGGCTCACGGTAAGGCCAGTATTTTCAGGCTGGCGCATGACGAAGCCTGGCGACGCTATTCACCCGGATCGATACTGATCAGTTATCTTATGCAGCAGGTCATCGATATCGACCGGGTCGATGAGATCGATTTTCTCACAGGCAATGATGCCTACAAACAAGACTGGATGTCCGAACGCCGGGCGCGTTGGGCGTTGTATTGCGCCCAGACAAGCAATCCCAAGGAGAGCATCACGCGTTTTTGGCATCGCTTTAAGCGATTGGGACAGCCCGGCTAGAAAAAGGTGGTGATAGAATAATCCTATGAAACTGATACAGAAGCATTTCTTGAGAGGTACGCGGATCTTCGAGATTGCGGATGACGTAGTGGATATTCACATTAAGTCACCGTTCAAAGAGGAGCATTTAACCGTCACGCTGGCTGTCTTGAATCCTGAGCCCGTTATTCATAAATCACGCCTGGAATTCACCAGTCGTGTGAATAATGAAGCGCTGATTTCGCTCTATCTTGCCAAGCCAAATGCTGAACAGTTCAATGCATTTGTGGCTCGGTTAAAACAGCGGTTGCAGGAAGAATATCATGCCTTTGCAGGCTTGAAAGCCGAATCCGATGCTAGGCTCGAGGGCAATGTTTTTGATGAACCTCCCGAGGTTGACACGCGGAATACCGGGGTCACCCCGAAAAAGAACAAGCCGGTCAATGTGGAGGCACTGGAGACTTCAATCCAAATGTTATCCGAATATGTTGACAGTGCAGAGATTAGTGCATTGGTAGACGCATTGGAGTCGTTGCGGGAAGATCCTGAAAATAGGCAAAAGTTATTGCATGTTGTTCGCGAGTTCAACGCGCTGGGACTGATTCAGGGTGCCGTATTGACTTATGCACCCTACATTGGCGTGCTTCTGTCGGACGACACGCCCTGGGGGATATAATATCGGTGGGTTATAGGTAGTGAATTCCATCTCTACGGTGCCGTACCGATGAGGGAGCTTCTTCATTCACTCCTCTGATTCGAGCTTCGACTAGAATAATTTTCATCAGCTTTTCATCGATAATATCGGGATAGCAGGGAAAGAAACGCTCAGTTTCGAAGACATGCGGCCTGGCTGCAAGTTCGAGACGTTTTCTATCTCCCTGCTGCAGGCCATGCAGCATCAACAAGCGCGTAGACTGTCGATGCAGATATCGTTGGCACAAGTCATGCTGTTCTTCACTGGCCCATTGTTCGCTCAATAGCAGCGTCGGAAATTCAATCTCGGGTGCATTCTGACGATCAAACCATCGACTCCTGGGTTTTTGCCCGGCCCGTTCCGCAACCATTCGCTCCACCCGATAGTTAACCGGAGGTTCCGATTGCTCCTCTTCTTCTGGGGTTCGCTCAATGGGCATAATGGCAGCGGGCAGGGCGGTCCATTCGGTTTTGTTCGGAAAATCCTTCATTTGTTCCGGATAGGGACAGGAAAAAATAAGCGCTAAGGGCGAGTCGTCGCGGGGATCCATGAGCCAGTATTCGAACCGGTCTATCGATGGGAATGGCAGCGTGGCGCTTGAAATGAAGATAATGAGCTCAAGAATGCGCTCATCGAGTTCACGAGAGCCCGAGCGAGCGTCGCTGGCGATCGAGTCCAGTTTTTCTCGGTCCATAGTCATTACCGGAGCGTAGCGACGTTGATGTTTTCTGCCTGGGTCGTTTTCTTCGCCGGGTAGGGTATAGAGAAAATGGAACTCCCATAGTTTCCCGTCCATCGTGAGTGCCCGGGCCTCGTCGGACTCGGCGATCTGAACCTGACCGGAAAAGGGTGGTGTGATTCGCCGGGAGTAAGCATTGATCATAAAAGCATGCTCCAGTGCTTGCATAAATGGTAACTACTCATTTAACGTCTGCAATGCGCTCAAAAGGCTACCCTCGCTGAGCTCTCTTCCCTGTTCCCGGACCGCTCTCCGGGTGCACACATATTCTTAGTTAAGCCGGCTAATGGGGAAAGCTGGCAGGCCATTTCTTGGCATACTGCTCCATTACCATGCGGACGTCTTCCGGTACATTCTGACCCTTCATGCGGCGTTGACCATCCGCGAAAAAATTGGGCATATCATCGGGTAAGCGTTTCACCAAGCTGTCAAAAGTCTCTTGCATTAACACAGGGTCGAGCGAGCGGGTTGCTGCAATCCCCGAGTTCAGATTCAGGACACGCCAGGGCCGCCAAGGATCAGCCCGGCCCTCGTCCCGTTTCAATTCATCCGCAGCGCATTCCAACACCTCTTGGATCAGCAAGGTGAGTTTAGCCAGTTCTGATTTGTCAGTTTCGCTATTGACCAAATTGGCAAAACCTTCAGCCGTTCCGCTCAGATTGTCGAGGGTAGCGCCTTGCCGTGCAAACCACAGTGCCAGAGAAACAAAGATCTTTGCCATTGGATCACGTTGGTCGTGAATATCCAAGACTCTTAGTTGCTGCGCCAGACGATCCAATAAATCAAGCGCATACTGGGCGATTTCTGTGATGACTTCCGGTTCTAGCTTCTCTGCGCCGTTCTCGATTGATGAGGCCAGCTGGAAAAAATCAGACAGTGCAGCGGCAAGGGGCAGGGGGCCTGCCTGCTCGTCCTGTATTCTTTGCGATTGTTCATTTTCTTCGATGACGCGCATCATCACCTGTAACGCGAGATCAGAAAGGGTGGGGATGTTGATGTTTAGTGAACTCATAGGGGAATATCATAGCAGGTAATGCCGGAGGAAAAAGCCAGGGTGTTAGGCGCTGATACCAGGAACGCTCCGGTTTTGTTGGGATAGCGAGAAGGCTTGACCCTAGATTCCGCAGTTGGATCACGAAAGTCCACGCAAGCCCTTGGCGCACCTGGCAAACCAGAAAAACCTCTCATCACCAATAAGGTGAC
>JANTGD010000347.1 GCA_024763135.1 Thiotrichales bacterium
CAGACGCGACATCCATGGCCAGCGCCAGCCCTTCAGCCACATCTTCGACCAGCACCAACGGTAGCTTATTCGAGCCGTCACCCCAATATTGCACCATATTATCCGACTGCCACATGCCAACGCCCCAATGCGCCGGCGGACAGCCTTTTCCAATCACCACGCCAGGTCTGAATATCGTTACCGGTAGACCTTTTTCCCGGTACATTGCCATCAACAGGTCCTCGCAGGCTTTCTTCGAGCGGGCATAGAGATTGCGATGTTTGATGTTTTGGTCCAAGGGAGTATCACAGGTAATGACATCTTCCGCCTTGGCCGAATAGTAAGAATCAATGGTGCCGGTATAGATAAACCGTTTGACCTTCGCTGCAAGCGCTCGCTCTGCAATGGTTTGCGTCACCAATACGTCATTCTGATAATACTCATCCCAGGTGTCTCCAAGCGCCTTGGCCAAGTCATAAACCGTATCAATGCCTTTCAATGCTTCGTCGAGAAAGTCAGGATCACGCAGGCTACCCTGGACCAGCTCAACCGGCATCCCAGCCAACGTAATATTACCGGCGTTCATATTACGCGTGACGACTCTGACGCCATAACCTCGCTCAACAAGTTTTTCAACAAGATACTTGCCAATAAATCCAGTTCCGCCAATGACCAGCACCGTGGGTTTTTGCTTGGGTGGCAGCACATGCCAGATCTTGCTCTCATCCGCCACGGGTTCGAAATTGGCCTTGTCGGTGATCTTTTCACACCACTCAATGATTTGCGCCCCAAAACGGCCCTCCAAACGGCGATCAAGCTGTGCCTGATCCAGACCTTCATAAAAGGCAGCCACACTGCGCTGTATGCTTAACCCAAATGGCGTGGAAGCCGGAGATTTTTTGAGCGTTTCTTGTACGCTTCGCAGCAGATTCGCACGGGCGCGTTTGAGCATCTGCTTGCTGGTATTGCGCACCGAAGCATAGTTATCCCAAACCATGCTGTAACGGCTCGGCATGTCCTGGAAATAAAGGTCGCGACCAAAATCGAATTTACCCGTTCCCGAAGAACCGCGCACCGCTACACTCATGTCATTGTAGCCAGGCACCAAGGAGAGCGTGAGATCAACGGCCACATCCCCTTTGAAACCCTGCACTTGCCAGCGACGATAGGCACGCTTGTTGCCCGGCAAATCAATGGGGCGTGACACCTGTGTCTCGAAGGTATCCAAAGGTCCGAGCAAATCGAGCATAAACGCCACCGTATGCGGCCCCAGCTCAAAAAACAGATTTTTCGGCTCAGCAAGCATCCACGCATCAAATGGTCCAAACTTAAGGAATGGCAGCATTTGAAACCAATGCAAGGTAACTTGGTCGAGCTGACCCAGCGCGCCATTTTTGACGTCTGCATAAAGCTGCTCATAGCCGGGTAAAAACAGAAAGTTATGACTCACACCCAGCTTCAAGCCTTTGCTGTCGGCCACGTCTGCAAGTTCGTAACACGAGCGACTGTCCAACCCCATGGGTTTTTCCAGTAACACGTGACAGCCCGCTTCAAGAATTTGACGGGACTGGTCGATATGCAAGTTCGGTGGCAACAGCACATGAACTGCATCGACTCCCAAATCCAACATATCCTCCACTGTACCTACGGCATGCGGCACCCCATAACGCTCGGCAACCGCTTTGGCACGTCCCACACTGCGATCACAAATCGCTGTGATTTCGACGTTTTTCAGAGATTGCAATGCTTCAGCATGGGAATCCGAAATATACCCGGCCCCGAGCAGACCTACCTTTTTTTTGTCCGTCATTTAGCGTCCTTTTGGCATGTAATAGTTTCGTCGCTGCCCCCAGGAAGGAGTCGTGCGGGTGGTAAGCGAGAAATTGTCAATCTGGATTACGCCGCTTCCTCTGCGCATACAACACCCCTGCCGCTCCTTGCGCTTTGGAAACGATTGAAAAAATCCGGGGCATTATATCGGGCTCACAGCAAGGATCGATGAACTCAGTCGCAGATTCCCTGGGAGTGGACCGGCAGAACAGTGAAAGTTCCGCGCGGTTCATGTTTGTCATCCAACTCAAGCCCTCGCAAGTGCAGGATTTTCAACAAAGACAGGTATACACTAGTACACTCCTTCAACAGCCCTGTTTTGTTCGATGCACCAACCCAAGCAACCCCGGGAACCGGCTTCCTGTGATACCCAAGCACATCAACTTTTGAGCATGGATGCTGCACTTGAGCAGCTACTCGGGTCACTTCCGCACATCCAGGCAACAGAACAAGTGCCCCTCTCGGAAGCATTGGGGCGCGTATCCGCGGAGGGCATCAGTGCCTCGCTCGATATCCCCGGTTATGCTAACAGTGCGATGGACGGTTACTTATTGCGTGCGGAAGATACTCACCAGGGCAGCACTGAACTGACCATTACCCAGCGCATCGCCGCTGGTTCTGTCGGGCAACCCATTAAACCAGGCACCGCAGCCAGAATCTTTACAGGCGCCCCTATTGCCCCAGGGGGAGATGCCGTGATCATGCAGGAGGAATGCGAGGTTGCAGGTGATCAACTACGGATTTCCAGGGCGGCAAAACCCGGAGAGAATATTCGCCCACAGGGGAATGATGTTAAAGCCGGTACGTTGTTGATACCCCCAGGCACGCGCTTGGCGCCTCAGCATCTCGCTGTGATCGCCAGTGTCGGCCAAGCAAGCGTTTCAGTTTACCGGCGTTGTCGGGCCGCCATTTTGTACACAGGTGATGAATTGGTCGAACCCGGCCAACCGTTGACCGAGGGAAAGATCTACAATTCCAATCGATATGCATTAGAAGGGCTGCTAAAAACGATGGGCTGTGAACTCACGGTGGTGCAACATGTCGCGGACAACTTTGCCGCCACACGCACGGCGCTGCTCGATGCTGCGGCACAGGCGGATCTGATTGTGTCTAGTGGCGGCGTCTCTGTGGGCGGTGAGGACCACGTCAAGCCTGCGCTTGAAGCCGTCGGCACGCTAAACCTCTGGCGCATTGCCATGAAACCAGGTAAACCCTTGGCCTATGGTCGTATCGGCGACGCTGTATTTCTTGGGCTGCCCGGCAACCCCGTCGCGGTGTTTGTGACCTTCTTACTCTTCGTGCGGCCCACGATTCTCACCCTGCTCAATGTGCCCGAAGTCAGCCCCAGAAGCTTTCCGGTCACCGCTGGGTTTCAATGGAACAAACGATCTGTACGCAGAGAATTCATTCGCGTCCGTCTGGAAACCCAAGACAATCGCGCTGTCGCCAAAAGCTTTAACCGCCAAGGCTCGGACGTCAATAGCGCCCTGATTTGGGCAAGCGGGCTCGTCGAAATCCCCGAAAACAGCACCATTCAACCGGGAGACATGGTGACGTACTATGCTTTCAATGAACTATTGGGTGCTATCTGATCCTGCACCCCAGCATTGTTAAGGCACCGCTTCTTTTGATAAGAGAATGAACGCATGCCCCTGCGCTAAGGTTGGAAAAAATGAGCCGAATCCGGGGAAACCACTGACCAATCTATGTAACCACTCAGCGAGTGGCCAAAAATTAAAGTAACTGCTCAGATTGCCCTGAAATGCCCCAAATCAAGGCGAAGAATGTAAGTTTACAAATAGCCATGACTCTTGTTAACGCAGAGCTGGCGCATTTCAGGGGTTAGCTGCGTAATGACCAATCCATCAGCCCTAATGGCCTTCCATTAGGAAACGACGATCCCCGTAAAGGCCGTGGACTGTCGCCACTATGTACTAATCAGTCCGTTCAACCTAAAAACCTCAGTTGGGCGCAAAAAAGACGCGTAAGATATTG
>JANTGD010000348.1 GCA_024763135.1 Thiotrichales bacterium
TTTTTCTCCAGATTTTGCCTTGTCTCGCACTCACCTGAGAGTTTTTCAACAGCCTGTTAAGGAAGCTCTGATCAATTCGTAACACGGCATCTTGCGGCGCACTATCGCCCACTTCTGCGTGGCGGATCTTCGCAATAGTCCACTATTACCTGCAAGACGCGCCTTGAACTGGGCTATCTTTCACCACAATCTGCTCGCGCCAGAATTAATCAGAGCTTCCTTAATAGTTGGAGGCCTGTTTACTGACTCAGGGATGACATCTCCCGATAACCCAATTGAGGGAGATCTTTACCGGTGCATTGTTCGATAGCCCTACCCTGTGCGATGAAAATGGGAGCTTCACCCAAAGAGACGGAATGGTTGTCAGCGCGGATCGCCTTACCGAGCAGGCCGAGCGCCTGAAATCTGTCTCCGGGATGAATGCCGATCTGGCGCAAATCCAAAATCCTGAGTTTCGCCGGGTTCGGGTTCCAGACCATGGTAACAAGGCCCGCAGGCGTCGCAAACTGATAGCCAATGATGTCTCCGCCAACCTTGACCGTAGCCCTTGGCTTGGGCTTGTCCAAGCACATCACGAGCCTGGCGTAGGCGGAATAAACAGGACGCGGATAGCCCCAAAAGTCCCGCAGGCCGAAAAAGTTCTCGGCGTACTTATTACCAAAATCCCGATCCTGATAGTTGTACCAGAAGACCTTTTCTATACCTTTGCCCAAAGCAATGGCATAGATCTTCGCCATATAGATCATGGCTTCTTCACGCCCAACGCCCCTGACCTCTTTTCCCTTCGCTGGATAACCAAAAAACGCTCCAAGCGCATTGCCGTGATGCGGAGCGCCTACCTCGGTAAACCAGATCGGCATATCAAGATTATTTGCCTTTAAAATCATGCGACTCTGGTTAATCAGCTCTGGCAGCCAGGCATCGGGGTCGGGAAAATCGGGCCATTTATAAGGATGCAGGGACAGAATATCAAAGTATTTGGCTGCTCTGCTCTGGGCAAAGGGTTCAATCCGGTCTGCTTGAGTCGCGGCTATTTGGTAAATGAGGCGAATATGAGGCGCAACGCGCTCTAAGGTTTCCCGAACCTTTTTGACCTTGGCCTCAAGATTGTCCCAATAAAATTCTTTGTGATAGTTCGGGCGCAGATTTTCCTCAATACCCAGCTCCCAGTAGTCCAAATCTGGCACTGCCCGGAAAAACGTCTCAACCCGACTGGCCAGTGATCGTAGCTGCGTTTCACTGACCGGCTTAAAATCTTCGGAATACCAGTCTTGTCCGGTAACAATTGGCAGCTCCAGCATGCCACTACTTTTACGACGATTGATTTCGGCGCGCCAGAATCGGGGTGGCGTCGTCCGCCAGGTCAACGTCTTACCCCAGGGTCCCAGATAGGGATCATCTTCTTGTGAATGAACAACCCCAAAAGGCGAATCCTCATCAGCCCGGCGCGCGCTAATGGTTTTTGCCGGTAACAACGCAAATCCCACCTCGCGTTGTCCGCCAGCAAAACCGTCAGCTTCACCCAGCGAGGTGCAATCGGTCGTGAGCCGCAAACCCAGATAGCCCTGCACACCCGGTGGGGAGAGAATATTTCGCACCGAATTGCGAGGCACGGCATCGCGCGTACTTAATACGGCACCGTCAACGTCTCGCCACTGATAATGCAGCTTGCATATTTCATCGGTTTTAAACGTAATCGTAACTTCAAAGCGCGAACCTGGCTGGTAGACATGCGGGAAGGATGACTCGCCATGATCATTAATATTGAGATACGTGGAAGCCCCCCCGCTGGAAGCCCAGACCCAGATAAGCATAGGGAGCATGAGCTGTAGTCGCTTCAGTCGACTCCGAATAACGCTGTTACATGCTCCGATGCCTCTGTTCTGCAATGCTGAAATGCTCCTGGCTATGTGATTGAGCGATCCAATCAAATGTTCTACCTCATTTTTGGTAACTCGCTGAGTAGCGACGAAATGTTTAGATCTTGGGCGAGTTGTTTCAGTTACGACAGTGTAAGCTCTGACCAGTTCACATCTGCTTGTCTCCCAGCGTCCTTCATAACAGCGTTGGCCCTACAGACTTCTGCGAGCAGCTTCTTATTTCAGAACACATCATGAAACCAATCCCGTTATACCTGCTCTATAGCGGCATAGAATTCGAATGCTTGCTGCGCTGGCAGTACCAATCAATAGGGTAAAAAATGATGAAAGCCTACTCCAAATGTCACTGTCACTATTTCATCTTGATGGCAGTGCTTGGCATCATCTTACCCACCGCAGTCTTCGCACAGACCGGGCTCAAGACCGGGACTTTTATGATTGAACCGGCAATCGGTTTATTCGTTGAATCCGAAAGTAATGTACTGGGTGACATAGAAGACCCCAAGAGCGACGTGGCGACCGTCTTTAGACCATCAATCCGCATCTCAAACAGCTGGCGGAACCTGGATCTCGCACTCTTTGGCAAACTGAATTCCCGTCGCTACGACACCTATGCCTCCCAGGACACCGATGAGAGTGAGACGGAATTGACTAGCAAATGGACACTCCCACAATCGCAAACCATCGCGCTTGATCTAAAAGCAACCAAGTACGCTGAACGTCAGACATCGGCTGAAAACTTTGCCGGCCTACAACCGTTAACAGAAAAAAGCACGGCCGGCGCGCTAACTTATGAGCGCCGCTCGGGCATCTTAGCGATGCAACTGGGTGCGGACCTCCGATCGCTGCGTTATGACGACCCGCTATTCACGTCAGGCGGTATCGACCCCAGAGATCGCGACGAGAGCTTCGTCAGCTTGAGCGCGGGGCTTGGCGAGCCCTCTCGCCAGCTGTTTGCCGGCGGTCGATTCGGAAAAGTGACTTATGAAGTCATTGATTCCGAGGTCGTGCCAGGCGGCGATGCAACGGTAAGCGAAGCCTTCCTGGGATTCCGCTATGAGGATGCCAGCCCTTACAGCCTTACTGGCCGACTCGGTGCCTTTGAGCGATCTTATGAGTTGCCCGGTGTTGAGACGCTATCGGGTATTGATTTTAATATCCAGCTGACCTGGACAGTGAGCGATCTGACCACTCTCTCGCTGGTGAGTGCACGGTCGTTTCAGGAAACACGGATTGCAGGCAGCTCCGGGTACAACGAGACCAACAATCAGTTCATGCTCACACACCGGCTTACCGAAACACTGGCTTTGAAAGGCATCTACGGCTGGGGCACAAGCACCTACGAAAACATCGATATTGAAGACGTAACCAGGGACTACCAAATCCGCCTTTCGGCGCGTCTCGGACGGCACCTCGAAGCGATAGTCAGCTATGGTGGCAACAGTCGCGAACGCAGAAAGGGCAGCATCCTGAGCAAGGATATTGAACGCATCGACAATGAACGGTTAAGGGTAGGAGCAATCTGGCGGTTTTGATTGGTTGGCGCGTTGCGATCCATCGCAGCTGCAGGATCCGATGCTGACAATTAATGAAGCTCTGATCAATTCGTAACAAAGCATCTTGTGGCGCAACATCGCCCACTACTGCGTTGCAGATCTTCACAATAGCCCGCTATTACCTGCAATCCGCGCCTTGAACTGGACGATTTTTCACTACAATCTGCTCGCGCCAGAATGAATCAGAGCGCCCTTAACAGGCTGTTGGAAAACTCTCAGGTGAGTGCGAGACAAGGCAAAATCTGGAGAAAAAGCGCAGTTTACACGCAGTACATGAGCATTTTGAGCCACAATTAACGCTGGAT
>JANTGD010000349.1 GCA_024763135.1 Thiotrichales bacterium
GGGTGAGGGGATTTTAAGCCTGAATGCTTTGATTGAATGCATTCCCTCATCCTGTCCTTCTCCCCGAGGGAGAAGGGACGCTCTAATTCAGTGCGTAGTGATATTTAAACTCCGAAACTTGAGTTGTAATACTGGGAAGTTGTCAGTGAATAGATAGCTATGGCGGAAAACCCTTGTGGCCCATTGGCGATTAATCCGATACGCTTCCCGTACCCGGACAGCCTCCCAGACTCTACGGTGCAATCGGTTATTTTTTCGTGCCCCGCTGAATTCGAGGTGATATTCACACTATTCACAGGCTTTGTGGATTTGCCCGTGTCATACGTGGTTTACTTTCAGGTGACAATTGATCGGCAAGTCTGCCCGAGAAGCACATGGATAGCCCACCTGTATTGGATACCGAACTCGCGATACTCGCGGCCCTGCCTGACAAAATCATTCTCGCCTGGGATCCGCAGCAAAACATCCGTTATACCAGCCCATTAGCAGCCGAGATTTTGAATGCCACCCCGGAGACTCTGCAAGGGCAACCGTTGAATGCTCATGACAAACACCCCCTACTGGCCCAGACTCCGTCCTTTGTCGAGAATGCCTCGCCCCCCTGGACGATGCGTGATTTTGCGCTCACAATAGCGGGTGAAACCCACTGGTTCGACTTGAAAGTAGTCGAGCATGCAGGTTTCACCATCCTCTGGGGTGACGACGTATCGGCACGGCAACGCGAACTGCAGCAACTGCAAAACGAAGTGGATATGCTCGGCCCTCTGTTTGATGCCATTCCCGATGCGACCATCGTCGCGGGCCCCGATCGCCGTATCCGACGCATCAATGCATCCGCACGAACGCTTTTTGGGTATACCAATGAAGAACTCAAGGGCCAGCTGACCAAGACACTTTACGCTCGCGTGGCAGACTACTACCGTCAGGGTGATCGGCGCTTCAATCAGGCCCCCAAAGACCACTATGTCCCCTACAACAACCTTTATCGGTGCAAAAACGGCCGCATCTTTACGGGCGAGACGCTAATCAATTCCGTTTGTAACGCAGCAGGCGAACTACTTTATTTCATCGGTCTCATACGCGACATTACCGAGCGCGAAAAAACCCGCGATGAGCTCGCCCTGTATGAGCGCATCGCCAATACCAGCAACGATCTCTTAGTCTTTCTCGACCCCGATTATCGTTTCCGCGCAGTCAATAATCGCTACTTGCAAGCCATTGGCTTGCAGCGTTATGAAATCATTGGCCACACGGTGGCGGAAGTGCGCGGTGCACCGTTTTTCGAGAACACGCTTAAACCACGCTTGGACGCCTGCTTACAAGGGGAGGACATGACCTTTACGCACCCCTCGCAATTGGGCGATGGCACGCAAGTTATGTTCGAATCGCATTTGCTGCCCTTTTGGAATTCCAAAGGCGAAATATCAGGCGTCGTCGCGATTATCCGCGATATTACCCAGCAGCAAGCCGCAGAAGCGCGCCTGGTGGAAAGCGAAGCACGCTATCGTGAATTGATCCAGTCGATGACCAACGGAGTCGCGGTCTATGAGGCGGTCGAAGGCGGCGAAGATTTTGTCTTTAAAGAACTCAATCCCGCGGGCTGTCGACTCGGCCAGACTCGCCGGGAAGATGTGGTGGGTCGAAAAGTCACCGAGGTGTTTCCAGGCGTCAAAGACTTCGGCCTATTCGAGGTTTTTCAACGCGTTTATCGTACCGGTCGACCAGAACACTTCCCTATGACCCGCTATGCAGACTCCCGCATAGCACAATGGGTTGAAAATCTTGTATACCGTCTGCCTAACGGAGAAGTGGTGGCGGTCTATGAAGACTCCACCGAACGCCATCAAGCATTGGAAATGCTGCACATTCAAAATCGCGCGTTGGCCTCCGCCACCAATGGCATCATCATCACCGAATCGGCGAGCCCCCAGGCCATTATTTACGCGAATCCTGCTTTTGAAAAAATGACCGGCTATCGCCTCGAGGAGGTGGTAGGGCGTAGCTGTGGGTTCCTTCAGGGCGAGGATCGCGAGCAACCCGGCATTGCCGTTATCCGTGCTGCGATAGCCCGCGGGGAAGCCTGCGAAGTGCGCTTGCGTAACTTTCGTAAAAATGGCACCCAGTTCCTCGTGGGGTTATCGATCTCTCCCGTCTTTGGCAGCCAGGGAGAACTAACCCATTTCGTTGGTATTCAGGAAGACCTCACCGAAAAAGTCCGCCTGGAAAAAGAGCTACAACAAGCGCAAAAAATGGAAGCCTTAGGCCAGTTAACCGGCGGAATCGCGCATGATTTCAACAATATTTTGGCTTCAGTCTTAGGTTTTGCCGATCTGGCGCTGCGTGGCCACCGAATGGTTTCTGCAGAAAAACTGGATCATTATCTGACAATGATTTTAACCAGTGGGCAAAGAGCCCAGAGCCTGATTGCGCAAATGCTTCTGTTCAGTCGTCCGGACACGAGCCAAATCGCGCCCCTGGACATCCGACCGCAAATCAAAGAAATCATCAAACTCTTACAATCGACCCTTCCGGCGTCTATCCAAGTGTCCATGGAGACAGCCACCGAAATACCCCGCGTGCGGATTACACCTGTCCACATTCAACAGGTGTTGATGAACCTGGCAATCAATGCACGCGACGCGATGGGGGAGAAAGGTCTCTTGACCATTCGACTGGACACGCGCCGCTTTTCCTTACGTCCTTGCAGCGCCTGCCACGAAGATGTTCAGGGCGAATGGGTCGTGCTGAGCGTGAGTGATACCGGTTGCGGCATTAGTGAAGAAATTCTGCCTAAGATCTTCGACCCGTTTTTTACCACCAAGGATGTCTCACTGGGCACGGGACTGGGCCTATCCACGACCATGCAAATCGTCCGTGGTCATGGTGGGCACTTTCTGGTCGAGAGCGCGGCAGGAAAAGGCACGAGCATCCATGTGCTGCTCCCCAAAGTCGTACCCGAAACCTCACTAACCGAGGCGCCCCGCACCACTCGCCAGCCTGCCCGCGGTCATGGGGAGCGGCTGCTGGTAGTCGATGACGAGCCGTCGATTGCCGAATACTTGAGCGAGTTATTGATCAGCCATGGCTACGCCGCGCAGGCAACGCATTCGGCTGAAGAGGCGCTTGCCCTGATGGCGCAGGCGGAGCGAGCGTATGATTTGGTGATCTCGGATTACAGTATGCCGCGCATGCACGGCGTGGACCTTGTGACCACCATGCGTGAGCGGCAAATCAAAGCCGCCGTGATTCTGCTGACCGGCAATACCCGACAGATCGACGCCAGACAATGCGCCGCACTCGATATCATCGAAATCCTCAACAAACCGGTAGAAAGTGACCGGTTGCTAGAAAAGATCGACCACATACTCAAGGAAGCTCAGATTAATTCTGGCGCGAGCAAATTGTGGTGAAAAATCATCCAGTTCAAGGTGCGGATCGCAGGTAATAGCTGGCTATTGCGAAGATCCGCAACGCAGAAGTGGGCGATTTTGCGCCGCAAGATGCCGCGTTACGAATTGATCAGAGCTTCGTCAAGAATGCCCAAGCCCCCCAAACAATGGAAAAAGCGCGCCGTTGGGTTAATAGGACTCCCGCCGCAAAAGGCAACGGGTCACTAATCCTAAAAACCTCAGTTGGATCACAAAAGTCCACGCAAGCTCTTGGTGCACCTGGCAAATCAGAAAAACCTCTCATCACCAATAAGGTGACCAC
>JANTGD010000350.1 GCA_024763135.1 Thiotrichales bacterium
CTCATCACCAATAAGGTGACCACGAGTTTTTCTGATTCACCAGGCACACCAATTGCTTATGCGTCTTTTTCGCGCCCAACTGCGGAATCTAGGATTATAAGTCCTGCGATGCAGTACTCAGGCTGTTAACAACCTGTTAAGCAGTCACTATGACCCGCAAAGCATCGAGTTGCACTCCGGCTGATTGCAGAGCCTCTGCGATCAGTTCGCGTTCGCGCTCAAAGAGTTCGATTTCCTGAGGGCGTATATTTCGATTGATTTTCTGCAGTGCGTGGAGTCGGTTGATTTCTTCCAGCAGCAGGGTATCGCTATGGGTCAGGGCTGTCTCGATCAGCTGTGGCGCTTGTGCTTCCGCCATCTGCGTCGCAGTTGCCGCCATGCGTTTGAGGTCTGCCTGACAGGCCTTAATAATCTCTCGGGCCATCGATCCGGTGACTTTGGACGTCAATTGTTCGATTTTTTCCGGCGTCAAACGTTCGGCATATTGTTTTCCTTGGTCATCGATAACCAGCCGCAGTTGGCTGGGGGGCAAATAACGTTTCAGGCGCGGGCTTTGCAGAGCGGGTGAGTCAAGCACAAACAGCGTTTCGAGAAACAGCAGTCCTGCCTTGACTCCGGGTGCTCGGATTGCCGAAAAAGCGGTATTACCGCGTTCGCTGGCGAGCAGCATGTCCATGGCGCCCACGAGCAGCGGATGCTCCCAGGTCAAAAATTGCATATCTTCATTGGCCAATGCGGTGTCGCGATCAAACGTTGCGGTCATGCCGTCTTCGGGCAAACCTGGAAAATTGTGGGTTTGCATGTGGGTGCCCGGGGTAAGAATAAAGCTGGTTGCGGTATCGTCTTCAAAATTGATGCCGTAACAATCGCACACACGTTCGAGATAGGTCGGCAGGTCGTTGTCCCAATCGCTGTTCTCTGCTTCGGCAACCAGTGCGGCGGCCTGGGCCGGTCGGCAGGAGTTGTATTCCAGCAGGCGGTCTCTGCCATGCTGTAGTTGCTCGGACAGCGCTTGGTGAAGCGCTTGGGTTTTTTTTAGGAGTTTTTCCTCCAGTTCGATATGCTTTAGCGCAGCGCTTAGGTCAGTGGTTAGCTCGGCGTACACGCTCGCGCCAGCAGGGCAGTTCTCTGCAAAGGCATTGAGACCATGATGATACCAGTGCGCCATCACTTCCTGCGGTGAGTCGGTGAGATAAGGCACATGGATTTGAATGGTCTGGGTCTGACCAATTCTGTCGAGGCGCCCAATGCGTTGTTCCAGCAGGTCGGGATTGAGTGGCAGATCGAACAGCAGCAAATGATGGGCAAACTGGAAGTTACGTCCCTCGCTGCCAATTTCGGAACAAATCAATGCGGGCGTGCCGGATTCGGTGTCGGCGAAGTACGCGGCAGCGCGATCGCGTTCCACAATGCTCATACCTTCGTGAAACACAGCCACATGCAGCCCAGTGCGTAGACGCAAGGCTTCGGCCAGATCCAACGCTGTTTTTGCATACGCGGTAATGACCAGCGCTTTGTCCGAACCGAGGGTGCGCAATTGTTCAATCAGCCAATCCACGCGCGGGTCGATGTCATACCAGTGCTCACTCTGGTTTGCTTCGGGCGCATAGCGTTGCTCCAGGCTCAATAATTGCTGCAGGTCCTGTGTTGGTTCCTTGCTGCTGGTTTGCAACAGGTGATGGTATTCAGTGGGCAGGTCCAAAGGGTAGAAATGCACGGCGCGCCCGGGAAAACCATGCACCGCCGCACGGGTATTGCGAAACAACAGGCGGCCGGTGCCGTGGCGATCAAGGAGATGGGCAATCAGTGTATCTCGCGCAGCTTGTCTTGCATCTTCGGAGGTCGTATCGCTCAGGAGCAGTTTGAGTGGTTGCAAATTGTCGCCTTCGCCCAGGGTGGTTTCGAGCACGGCGGTGTCGGCCGGGCTTAGAGGTTGCGCATCGATGAGCGCCTCGATGGCCCGGGCAATGGGTTCGTAACCAGACTCTTCTTGAAGAAAGCGGTCCAAATCGGGAAACCGATCTGCATCCAGTAAACGCAGCCGTGCGAAATGGCTCGCTTTGCCCAGCTGCTCGGGTGTGGCGGTCAGCAGCAATACCGACGGACTATGTTGAGCTAACTGTTCCACGCTGCAATAGTCCGGGCTTGCTTGCTGCGGGCTCCATTGCAGATGGTGTGCCTCGTCTACAATCAGCAGGTCCCAGGTAGTCGCCAGAGCCTGATCAAGCAGTTCGGGGTGCTCAGTAAACAGACCGGTAGGCGCTAGGATCAGTTGCTCTGTTTCGAATGGGTTGAGCGTGGGGTTTTCCTCCTGGAGCGCCTCGCAGCGTGCGGCGTCGAAAAGACTGAAGCGGAGATTGAAACGACGCAGCATTTCGACGAGCCACTGATGCAGCAGGGTTTCCGGAACCAAGATCAGCACGCGCTGAGCCTGTTCGCTCAGTAACTGCGCATGCAGGATCATGCCTGCTTCGATGGTCTTGCCCAAGCCCACTTCATCGGCCAGCAACACCCGCGGCACCAAACGCTGGGAGACTTCATGAGCCACATACAGCTGGTGTGGAATCAGGCTCGTGCGTCCGCCGGTCAGTCCCCGTAGTCGCGTATGCGCCAACTCATCTGTGTATCTGAGCGTGTCGCTGCGCAGCTGAAACCACTTGGGATGATCTAACTGTCCGCTAAAAAGCCGGTCGAGCGGTCGGTTCAATTGGATTTGGCCGCTCAGGCGCGTTTCCTCCAGCAATGCCGGCTTGCCGTCGGGCCCATGGCCAATATACACCAGCAAACCATCGACTTCCTCGGCACTGTCAACCGATAAGGTCCAGCCATCGATGCTCGTGACTTCGTCACCCGGACTGAATTCGACCCGTGCCAGGGGCGCGGATTGGCGTGCATAGGTGCGTTGCTCGCCCGATGCGGGAAACAAAACATCGACCGTCCGCGCATCTACTCTGGCGATCATGCCCAGGCCCAATTGCAAATCCGCTTCGCTGATCCAGCGTTGTCCGGGTATATAGTTCATAGTCATAGATTGATTCGATTGATACAGTGGCAGCTATTCATGACGCTGCATGGTGAAAATTTTGAGTCACGACTCAGCTAACCCCTGAAACGCGCCAGTTCTGCGTTAAAAAATGGTCATTGACACTATTAAACTCACATTTTTCGCCTTGATCTGACAAATTTCAGAGATAATCTGAGCAGTTACCTTATTCGTTTGACAACTCGCTGAGTCGTTGCAATTTTGGAACGGCTCTGTGCTGGCCGCCGACAAAGAGTGCGTCAAGCGCAGCTGAGTAAACGTATCCCATGGGGAAATTATAGCTGCTTTCTACGTGAGGCAGGCTGAAGACCGACTATGTTCCGCATTCGCCAGGCTATTTGGCATCGAAACCCCAACACTGCAAAGATCAGGTCGCTGCGTCGTGAGCGAAAAGAGCTGATGGCGCGCTATCTCAATTTTACAGGTGACTTCTATCGATACCACTCTCAGGTACATCGACTCTCCACGGATATCGAAAGGCTTGAGGCCGCCCGGCAGGAAATCACCCAGCTGCGACAACGTATCCGAGAGATTGACGCACTAATTGCTATCTTGAAAAAGGAACCCTAGTACACCGACAAGTTCAAACTGTCTATATCAGCGCAAACCCACGCGTTCAGAACAAGGCATTGTTGCGAAGCCATGGTTGTTCCATGTCGAGC
>JANTGD010000351.1 GCA_024763135.1 Thiotrichales bacterium
TTGAATGCATTCCCTCATCCTGTCCTTCTCCCCGAGGGAGAAGGGACGCTCTAATTCAGTGCGTAATGATATTTAAACTCCGAAACTTGAGTTAGTACAGAGTTTGCGTACATCAGGGTTAACAGCGTCGTTGTGGATTGTCTTAGTGGATTGCTGCGCGCACCACACGGTAAGCAGGACTTACCAGGGGTCATTACATTGGCAAAAAAATACTCGATACATCGCTCTGACGATATCACCGAGATCAGATTCCATGAACAACCTGGCTGGTCAGACTTGCGCGAGGCTATTGTGAGCACTGCGCAGAATGCCCCGAACACGTTGCGCCTTTGGGATGTCACGTGTGGGATCGACTTAAGTGCCGAAGAACTGGAACAGCTGGGTGAGCTGGGTAAAGACAGTTTCAATCTGAGCGCCCACTCAAAAGTTGCCGTATTGGCCCCATCAGACCTGGCGTTTGGGCTGGCACGGACCTTCGAGGTTCATCGAGCCGATACCACTACAGAGCTGCGCGTATTCAGAGAGGAGCAAGCAGCACGCCAATGGTTGCTAAGCGACAACTAGATGACCTGCTGCGGATAAGCCCTTTCGGCCCATTTTTCCGCTCATTTGGGGCGAATAGTGATTCATATTCGACAAAAATGAGCGGAAAAATGGTCTCAAATTGGCTTCCCTTGCCACGGCCCCTATTCTTGTCCAGGCTCCCACGGCTCAGGCGCCACGTGCCGCCACCCCCACGGCACTGCCTATTCGCTTATTCAGGAATTCCCACCTTCTTGCACCAAACGTTCTTGCTTTTTACGTGCCAATGCGTCCCAGTCGATATTATTACAGGCTTCGCAGGCTTCTTTATGCACGCCTAAGCGAACGAGCAGCGAGTGAATCTTGCACCCCACACAGAACCCCAATACGGTTTCCATCCACATAAAACCGAGACACACCCATACCAACGTCAGCGGAACCAGTGGGGACATATAGTTATAGGTGGTGGGGAGTAATTTCGCGCCACTCAGATTATTCACCCAATTGGCAAACACATCCGGATTGAAAAATACCAGACAAACGGCAATTAAGCTGGAACCCAGTAACCAGGCATAGCGCTTGGGCACCAGGGGCTTCCACACTGCAGGCTTGCCCTTGGCCAAGAGGCTGGCAAGATAAATCGTTGGCGAAAAGCGCGATGTGAATACCGTCAGCCCCGCGAGCATTTCAAACAGCGCGTACAGCAAAACCTGGGTTTGCAGGCTGTAATCGTAGGCACGCTTGATGGCCTCTACCGAGTAGATAATGTTTTCATCCCAATCGGTATCCAGCGTATCGACTGCAGTATTCCCATCCACCACCCAATGCGTACCAAACACCGCGTCATACAATGTAAAACTCATAAAAATTGGGATGGCCAATAACAAGCCCGCACGGATTCGCACAGCGGTATCATTGATATAAACTGGCATCTCTTTGGGATCTCGAAACCAAAGGTTTTTCACAACATCTTGAATAATTTTTAACATCAATATCTCCAGATAAGCTGCTGAATATACTTATCATTCATCAACATAATTTCTACCGCATGCGCTTTGCTGCCGAGCGATCTGCACACCGGATGTCCGCCCCTGCACACTGTCTGTCAGACACGCCTGACAGCCCAGCGGTCTTTGTACATTGGTCACGACTCAGCTCACTCCTGAAATGCCCCAGCCCTGCTTTAAAAAATGCTCATTGACATTTCTTTATTCACATTTTTCGCCTTGACATGAGGCATTACGGGGCAACCTGAGTCGTTTCCATTTAACAGAGCGCTGATCAATTCGTAACACGGCAACTTGCGGCGCAAAATCACCCACTGCTGCGTTGCGGATCTTCGCAATAGACAGCTATTACCTGCGATACGCGCCTTGAACTGGACAATTTTTCACCACAAGCTGCTCGCGCCAGAAGTAATCAGAGCTTCCTTAAGAATATTAGATCATGCGAATAGTCGAATATTGGCAGGTATCATAACAGCAGTAACACGCAAAAGTCGCAAAGCCCTACCTTATGAATTGTAATGGAATGCAGCATGGCGCTGAGGACGGGGCGGCGCCAGCATACGTTTTACTATCGGCGCTACGGATGGCCTGCAGGTTTGGATGCACCTGCCGCCCCCCCTCAAGTTTTTGATTGACAGGTCGATAGGAATAGAAAAATCCATGCACGCCTACTCATGGATGCCCAAGAACAAGAACCCGCTGGGAAAAGAGGAGTACAAAGCATGCAAAGTTACGATGAAAAACGACACTTTCCGAGAATGGCAGTCAATAGTCGCGCACGCTACTGGCTCAATGGTAGCGATGAATCTGCGATCGCCATCGTGGAGAATTTGAGTGGCAGCGGTGTGCTGTTGTACGTCGACAAAGACATTCCAGCAGGCAGTGAGATCACCGTGGAAATCAAACCACAGTTGGACGTCACGCCACCACGAACACTGGTCGCGGAGGTGGTGCGTTGCGACCGACAGTCGCCACAACAGCAAGGTGAGTACAGCATTGCCTGTGACAATCTGCGCTTTGTGGAGCGTGATGCTCCACTGTAGGGCCACGCCTAAACCGGATAACCGGATAGCGGGCATTACTGCGACTGAGAACCGGATAGCGCGTCGAGTCGCACGGGGTGGGTCAAAGGCTGTCCATCCAGCCACGCCCTATCGTCATGGTAACGCAGCCGACCATGGCAGAACCAATTGACCGCGATTGGATAGATAACATGTTCCTGCCGCAGCAAATCAGCAGCGAGCGTGTCGGGCGTATGCTCTGTGGTGATTGGGATCTCCGCTTGTAGAATGACGCTTCCCCCGTCTAACTCCTCGGTGACGAAGTGCACGCTCGCACCATGCTCACGGTCCCCGGCCTCAATCGCACGCTGATGGGTATGCAGACCGCGGTACTTCGGCAACAAAGAGGGGTGGATATTCAACATTCTTCCACGGTAGTGCTGTACAAACTCAGGCGTGAGAATGCGCATAAACCCAGCCAGCACCACCAAATCCGGCTTAAAAGTGTCGATCTGCTCGGCGAGCTCGTCATCGAATGCTTCCCGACTCGTAAACGCCTTGTGGTCCACACAGATGGCCGGGATGTCAGCGCGTCGCGCGCGCTCGAGTCCTTGTACATCCGGACGGTTGCTGATTACCGCCACAATCTCACCCCCCAATTGATCCGCCTGCTGCGCATCAATGAGTGCCTGAAGATTGGTTCCGCCCCCTGAAATGAGCACTACAATCCGACAGCGTGCCTTGCTCATGCGGTATAACTAACCTGTGGTGAGCTTTGCATAGTGGATTCAATCACTCCAATAGGCCAGGCATCGATGCCCTGCTCAGCCAGTGCAAAGCGGGCGGCCTCCAAAACCGTTGCATCAAGAACCAGGACCATACCGATACCACAATTAAACGTGCGTAACATCTCTTCTCGAGTGATACCCCCGGCTTGAGCGAGCCACTCGAACACTGCCGGCTCGGGCCAGGCATGCAGGTCGATGACTGCCTGGGTTTGGTCGGGCAGCACGCGCGGCAGATTGTCCGTCAGCCCACCTCCGGTAATATGCGCAATGGCATGGACTTCAAAGCGCTGCAACAACGCCAGAATGGGTTTGACATAGATCCGTGTGGGCGCCAGCAGCGCATCGCCCAGAGACTGCCCATCACACTCGTCATCCAGAGAGGC
>JANTGD010000352.1 GCA_024763135.1 Thiotrichales bacterium
TGCGCATCAAGGCGCAGTGCGCAGGCAATGGCAGCGTCCTTGGCAAGCACTGCAACACCGAGGCGTAGCATCACAGAATCGCCCGAAGGGTTGTCCTATCTGCATGCCTGGCGGTGTTGCACTCCTTGGGAAGGGAACAACCATTCCCTGCGAAGTGCGCCTACCCAGAGGCATGCAGACAGGACAACTGCGCCCGTCATTTTAAGCTGGACGAGGTACTAGTACACCAAGAGCTTGCGTGGACTTTTGTGATCCAACTGAGGTTTTTAGGTTCAACCCGGCCGGTAGCTCAGAACAATCCGTTTTCGAAGCATCCGTCTTTCCATTGTCTGCTCAATCTTCTCGAAACACTTTTTTTCGCAGTTCCTTCCGCCGGCCATGCTTTTTCTTGGTTTCCAGACGACGCTGACGTGCTGCGCGTGACGGTCGGCTGGGGATGCGTTTTTTCTGCTTGTGTAACGCATGCCTAAACAGAGCGGCCAGCCGCGCTAGTGCATCCTCCCGGTTCAATGCTTGTGAGCGAAATTTTTGGGCTTTGATAATTATGATGCCGGTTTTGGAAATGCGGTGATCACGTAGCGCGAGTAGGCGTTGCTTGACATCTTCAGGCAGCGAAGACTTGCGAATGTCAAAACGTAGCTGCACGGCACTGGAGACCTTATTGACATTCTGGCCTCCGGGCCCTTGCGCATGAATGGCGGTCAATTCGATCTCATTGTCGGGCACCGTTATCTGATGATTGATCACGAGTACATCCAGTTTAAAATGACGGACACAGTTGCTCTGTCTATATACCGGGGTTGGCGCACTTCGCTGGGAATGGTTGTTGCCTTTCCAAGGCGTGCAACAACGCCAGGGATGCTGACAGGGCAACCCTTCGGGCGCTTCTGTGATGCTACGCCTCGGTGTCGCAGTGCTTGCCAAGGACGCTTCCATTGCAGCGCACTGCGCCTTGATGCACAGCATCACAAAAGCGCTGAGTCCGTCATTTTAAGCTAGACGATGGACTAGTCGATATTGGCGGCTACAGCGAGTGGTCGAATCTGTAGCAACTGTTCAGATTGCCCCTGGAATTCTTCCGGTCACGGCAAAAATATGAGTGTACGAGCCGTAACTGACCATCTATCAACGCAGAACTCACGCATTTCACGGATTAGCTGAGTAATGACATTCCTTTGTTCTGCATGCGTCTCGCTAATCTTGAACAGCCTCCTTGGAACGGCCGGCATCCAATACCTCTGATTCTGATGTATAGCGCTGAACCGCTGCTGCGACGGTGTAAAAAAACTGTTTAGGTCCAATTTCTGTATATAAACCGGAATTTTGGAGTACTGCACGTACTGGAGTTTTGAGTCCGGCAATGTATAAGCTGATCCCTTGCCTTGAGAGATCATGAAAGATTTCTCGAAATGCGCTATCCCCACTGGAGTCAAGATCGTTGATCGCCGAAGCATCGAGGATAATGGTCCTGGGTGGCGTAGGCTGTTCGATAATGCTGGCCAGTGTCTCGCGCAGATATTCTGCATTTGCAAAATAGAAAGACGCATCGATCCTTAAAATCTCCACCCCTGGTAGGGTTTGAGCTTCGGGGTGGTGCTTTAAACTACGATAAATGCTGGTACCAGGAAGCCGGCCAAGTGCACTCGTATTGGGTTTGGTTTGGATCACGATGTGGACAATCAACGCCGCCAATACACCCGCCAACAATCCATAGGTAAATCCCCACGCCAGGGTGCCGAAGAGGGTCACTACAAGGACGGAAATTTCCAGGGGTTTTACGCGCAGCAGATAGCGAATTTCAGCGATATTGATCAACCCCAATACCGAGGTAATAATAATCGCTGCCAGCGCTGGAATTGGCACATGATGAAACAGGGGCGTCAGCAACGTTACTGCAAGCAGCACGAGCGAGGCAGCAACCAGTGATGCCGCCTGAGACCGCGCCCCTGCCCTGACTGCCACTGCCGTGCGGGACAAGCTACCACTCACCACAAAACCGCCAGAGAGCGAAGCCCCCAGATTAGCCATTCCCAAAGCACGAAATTCCGCGTTGGGATAAATACGATAGCCAGACTCGGACGCATAGCGCTTGCCAATAGACAATGCCTCCATAAACCCTACATAGGTCAAAGTCAGTGCCAGAGGGAGAAGGCTCATCGCCTGCCCCGCGTCCGGTAACCAAAGCGCGAGATGCGGTAACCCCGATGGCACCTCGCCGACAATTACGACGCCTTGTTCTCCCAACCCCAACTGCCAAGCCACAATGGTTGAGACAAACAGCAACATAATGGGGCCAGGTATCGGAAGTGGCAGTCTGCGCCATAGCTGTAGAAAAACCACACTACCTACGCCCACAACCGCAGTTAAGGGATGAAATTCCCATAACTGCTGCAATGTTGCGCTGAAGCTCTCCCAAAAACTGCTGCTACGCGCAACATGCAATCCTAACAACTTATCGAGCTGACTCACCGCAATCGTAATGGCAGCGGCTAGGGTAAAACCCGTTAATACCGGACGAGATAGAAAATTCACCACGAAACCCATGCGAAGAATGCCCATTAACCACTGAAGAACCCCCACCAACAGCGTCAACATAACAACCAGTTGTAAATACTCCTGAGTGCCGGATACCGCCATCATACCAATCCCGCTGCCGACCAGGAGCGAATCAAGGGAGACCGGTGCCACAGACAAATGTCGCGACGTGCCCGTAAGCGCATACAAGCAAAGTGGCAAAATACTCGCATATAAGCCTGTGACGGGTGGCATGCCGGCCAACAGCGCAAACGCCATGCCTTGGGGTACCAACAACGCTGCAATCGTGAACCCTGCCAATACATCGAAGCGAGCATCTTCAGTGCGGTAGGACTTTAGCCACTGCAACCCAGGTAATAACCCCGACCATACTGATTGCCGCCCAGGTAGCTTTGATTCACTCAGTGTCTTTCTCTGGGCGGTATCCCCATAGGTCTGAAATGCCATCGTGCGTTCACTACCGGCGTAAAACGCGGGCCCCCTACCTTCCTCGAGAAACGTAATCTGCACATCTCCCAGTGTCAGAACGTCACCCTCCTGCAAAATCGCCGTATCACACAAGTACCCATTGAGGCGCGAACCATTAGTACTGTGCGCATCGGTAAAGCGAAAACCTTCGGGCGTCGGGTCAATGATTGCATGCGTGGCGCTTACCTCTGGACTGTCCAGACGAATACTCGCTGCGGTATCCCGACCCAGCGTTACACGCTCCAACGCCAGGTCGAAATAAGTCAATGCGCCCCCAACGGGCTGAATTTTTAAAACCGGCATGCTGAACTCGCCAAGTAAGCAGGTGTCGGAAAAACCGCGAGAAGCCCGAGCGCAGGGCACAGGTAGCGCAGCGACCAAGCGCGATCAAAGCGTGAGACGCGGGCGCGAGCAACACAGCAGTTTTGCGACAGTCTCAGTAAAAAGGGGGTAAAACCCATAGCAGTCTATAACGCTCTGGCGCCGGCCCGGCATCGGCGCCATAGTGCTAACCCTAAACCTCGACAGTCTCTTCTGCTTTGCAGCGTAGTAGCAGCAGTTCGCTTGCACGCGCCTCACACTAGTACACCGCCAAGCCCAAACTGTCTGTATCAGTGAGTCATCAAGGGGTTAGATGTGGTTTTGTTTTTATGAATCATAGTGGTCCTATGGTG
>JANTGD010000353.1 GCA_024763135.1 Thiotrichales bacterium
TCCAGCACGGCGTTATTGCTGCTCGACATGGAACAACCATGGCTTCGCAACAATGCCTTGTTCTGAACGCGTGGGTTTGCGCTGATATAGACAGTTTATACTTGTCGGTGTACTAGTACCTCGTCTAGCTTTTGTGGTGCTGCGCTTTGAAGTACGTGCGTAATTTCAATGCTTGCGTGCTGCGCACTGCTATGATGGCACCATGAACAAGCTTATTCCGATTGAACTCTGGCAATCCGGTAGCGAATGTCGCATCCGCGCACTGGGTAAAGATGCCACCATTGCCCAGCGTCTTGCGCAAATGGGGATTTTGCCGGGGATGCACTTACGCATTGCCCATGTTTCGCCATTTGGAGGTACGGTGGAAGTCTCTGCCGGTCAGGGACAGGTATTTGCCATGGGCGCGCGCGAACTTTCGTCTCTCGATTGCGAGCTGATCGCCCAGCCACTGCTCTATGCGGCACAGCAGCCGCCGCAACGCTGGCGTATCCGTCAATTCAATGGTGGGGCTGGCTTTCGCCAACGCATGCAAGCAAAGGGCCTGCAGCCGGGCACAATATTGCAAGTACTGCCCCACAATGCACACAGTGTGACAGTCCAATCCGAGCAGCAGTCACAGCCGCTGCACTTGGGCGCCGGAGAGGCAAAAAAAATCATTGTGGAGCGGACCGATGCCGCGTAAAAAAATAACCGTAGCGCTAAGCGCAATACCCAATACAGGGAAAACAACGCTGTTCAACCGCTTGACCGGAGCCAATCAATCCACCGGAAACTGGCCCGGCGTCTCGGTGGAAAAGAAAAGCGGTCTGTTCACACTCGGGGAATATGACATCGAGCTGATCGACCTGCCAGGGGCCTACTCCCTGTCTCCCGTTACAGAGGAGGAAAAAGTTGTACGGCGTTTTTTTCTCGAAACACCGCCGGATATTGTGCTCAATATTCTCGATGCGCGAAATCTGTATCGCGGCCTGGGTTTGACGTTACAAATGGCTTTAAGCGGACTCCCCATGCTCGTGGCGGTCAATATGATGGACGAGGCCGAAAAACTCGGGCTGGCCATTGATCTGCAGGTGCTCGCAGAACACCTGGGAGTGCCAGTGATTGGCATATCCGCACGCACGGGTGAGGGGATTCCTGAACTAGAGCAAGCGCTGTATCAGCTCATTAAGTCCCCGCGCGCGGCGAGGCCACCTCATCTGCCCTGCCCTGTCCCCGTGGAAGAGGCTATTCGCGACCTTGCCAAACGTATGGAACAGCCGTCCACAGCCGCGCAGCTCGATCGCAATTTTCTGGCTATGCGGCTGCTCGAGTCGGGTGACCAGGACGCGCCATCGACAGACCGACAGCTGCTCGCTCACTCCCAGGCCTGGCGAGAGAAAATTACGCGGGCCACGGGCGAATCGGTACCGGTGGTGTGCGCTGCCTGTCGCTTCAATGCCGCGCGCGGTCTGGTGATGGAAGCCACCCACCAACGCCCGCCCCTGCCCGACCGTTTCAGCCAACGCCTGGACCAGATTCTGCTGCATCGCTGGCTGGGCCTGCCCCTGTTTTTGCTGATCATGTTGCTTGCGTTTCAGGGGGTCTATGGGCTCGGTGCACCGCTACAGGATGCGCTCTCTGCGGTATTCAGCCACTTGGAGGATGCTCTGCGGCAGTGGCCCGTGGTGCAATCATTACCCAAATTGGTGGAAAGTCTGTTATTTGACGGATTGTGGCAGGGGTTGAGCGTCGTCACCTCGTTTTTCCCCATCATCGCCCTGTTTTTTGTTTTTATGTCGTTGATCGAAGACAGTGGTTACATGGCGCGCGCCGCATTTCTTATGGATCGGCTGATGCACCGGCTGGGATTGGATGGCAAGGCATTTATCAATCTATTGCTGGGGTATGGCTGTAATGTACCGGCCGTCATGGGAACACGTATTCTATCGAGCCGCCACAATCGCTGGGTCACTATGCTATTGATTCCTTTTACGCTGTGCAGCGCGCGGCTGCAGGTATTTGTGTTTCTCGCCAGCATTTTATTCAGCCCTCGTGTTGCACCCTGGATTTTATTTGCCTTATACGCGGGCAGCGTTGGTGCCATTTTTTTACTCGGACTTTTCCTAAAATGTTTGCGCATCGGGGGTGAGCCTGAACCTTTTATTATGGAGATTCCGCCTTATCGCATCCCAACATTGCGCAGCGTGCTGCTACGTACCCGGCAGGAACTGTTGGATTTCCTCTATCGCGCCGCCACGCTGATTCTTGTGGGCGTCGTCTTGGTGTGGGCACTGACCCAATTTCCACCCGGTGTAGAGACCGCAAGCCCCGCCAGCTGGGCAGGCCAGTTGGGCAGTGCGCTCGCCCCGTTATTTACACCCCTGGGTATCGCCTGGGAGCAAACCATCGCGCTGATGTTTGGCTTTATCGCGAAGGAGATTGTGATTGGCGCATTGGCGGTGATTTATCCAGCAGGTGATTTAACCGCCCAAATCGCCTCCCACGTTACACCCCTCGAAGGTTTGAGTTTTATGGTGTTCACCCTGCTCTACACCCCCTGCATTGCTACCCTCGCCGCAATCCGCGCTGAGTCAAGCTCCTGGTCTCTGACCTTATTCAGTCTTCTGCTCGGTCTTGTCACCGCGTGGATTGCAAGTTTCTGTGTGTATCAAATCGGCCTGTTGATGGGCTACTGATTCTCGGGCATCGGGTTTAGGGGCAGTGCGGTTCACTTGTTCACCGCATCCTGCAGGCTTTGGCCGGTAGGTTGTGGTGATGTCAGGAAGCGCTGATCAATTCGTAACATGGCATCTTGCGGCGCATCTGCTCGCGCCAGAATTAATCAAAGCTTCCTTAACTGTTGGGCTAAAAGAGATTTCGCTGCAGCCAGCCTATATAGAGTAAGGCGATTCCGTCAATCAAGAGGCTGATGGCGACGAATAAACCGACTAGGTACAGTGAGCTTTCAGGCCAGCCGATGAGAAATAAGGTGGCGAGTAACAGGGAAATCAGGCCATTGATAAGCATTCCGATCCATCCCTGGAGCGGGTAGATACCGTAGGCCAGTACGAAGCTGCCAAAGGCGTCGAGGAGCAGATAAAATGCCAGCAACAACCCAACCGCAGCGACACCGCTCATGGGATAAAACAGTATGAGCCCCCCGCTGATCAGCAGCAGCACTGGTTTTAGCCAATCGCCCCAGCGCTCTCGGCTGTAACGCAGGGCATGTGCGGCCCACATGGCCCCTCCGATCACAAATAACAAGCCCACTAGCAGAGAAAACTCTATTGCCACCATTTTGGGTAATAGAATACCCAATCCCCCCAGCACAACCAGCAACGCGCCGATAATCATCGACTGGGTACCGAATCTCGGTGCCAGGCGTGTTATGTCTTTGAGGCTAGTGATTTTTTCCGCCTTGCGCATGATTTCATCTTGCTTGAGTCTTTCAAATGCCATCGAATTGTGTGCTCCCTTAAATAGCGTGACGAGCGCAGTATGGACGATGTTTTGAGCGCACGTCTGTCATATGGGTGACAGAGCTGCCGCGGGCACTGGGCCTATGATCCTAGAAAAATCACTTGGATCACGAAAGTCCACGCACTAGTACCTCGTCCAGTTTAAAATGACGGACTCAGCGCTTTTGTGATGCTGCGCATCAAGGCGCAGTGCGCAGGCAATGGCAGCGTCCTTGGCA
>JANTGD010000354.1 GCA_024763135.1 Thiotrichales bacterium
AAACTCTCAGGTGAGTGCGAGACAAGGCAAAATCTGGAGAAAAAGCGCAGTTTACACGCAGTAAATGAGCATTTTGAGCCACAATTAACGCTGGATCATGCCAGCTGAGAGTTTTTCCACAACCTGCTAAGGCGACCTGCCACTCGCTGTTCGTCCCAACCGATTGATAAATTGGCCTTGCCAGGAAATGCAAGCGCCCTGCAGAATCCCCCCATCTACAGGACTCCAGGATCTCTGCGATATGCGCTCGCTCGGCTACTTACTGTCTGTCTCACTCCTGCTACTCATCGGCACTTCGCCACTGGTATCGGCCGAGGAAACGGCCACGACCGGTGACGCCAAAGCACCCGCTGCAAAACCGGTGCCCGAGGCACTGGCGACACCCCGTGCGACCATGCGCAGCTTTATTGGCGCGATGCAGGCCTTTGTCGATAAGGAGCGCGAGGACATTGAGCCGGCCATTGCGGCTTTGAATCTGTCAGAGATCAATGCAGTGGTGCGCGATGAAGCAGGGGCCGATCGCGCGTGGATGCTGTGGGAAATTCTTGAGCGCGCCAAACCGGTCAGGCTCACACGTATTCCGGACAAGGAAGACACCCCCTCCCCTTACCGCTGGCACGACTACCCCGAAGGCGCTATTGAATTGGCCAAGCAGGAGGACGGGCGTTGGCTGTTCAGTGCCAAGACCGTCGCAAGCCTGCCTAAAATACTCGATGGATTAACCCAAGCAGAGCAGCAACCGGGGCTACAGCTCGACTCAGTGATTGCTGAGAATTCGAGCGTACCATTGCATATACGGTTGCGTACCAAACTGCCCGAGCAGTGGCGGCAAAAAGTGCTGTTCGTGGAAAACTGGCAGTGGGCGGCGGGACTATTGTTCGTCTTGCTTGGCGTAGTGGTCGACAAACTCACAGCACTGCTGCTGAAGGGGCTGGTGGTTCTCTGGAACAACTCGCGCTACTGGTGCAATTATGAGCCCTTGGCCAAGGACATACTGCGCCCCTTCGGGCTGATGGCTATGGCCGGGGTGTGGACCTACGGAATCAACCAGCTGGGTCTGCCCCCGGAGTACCGCCTGATACTCTCGGTGGCGGCCACATTTCTGGCGAGTTTTGCGGCTGTCTGGGGTGCTTATCGCTTGGTCGATTTGGTCCGCGCGATTCTACAAATTCAGGCGCTCAAGTCCGCGAGCAAACTCGATGACGCACTCGTGCCACTGCTCTCACGCGCACTCAAGATTCTGGTGACCGTAGGCGGTTTTTTATTCATTGCCGCCAATCTCAACTTTAACGTTACCGGCCTGATCGCGGGCCTCGGCCTGGGTGGTTTGGCGTTTGCCCTGGCCGCCAAAGACATGGTGCAGAACTTGTTTGGCTCGATTACGGTGCTCACCGATAAAACCTTTATGGTGGGCGACTGGATCAAGGTTGGTGACGTGGAAGGCACTGTCGAGGACATTGGCTTTCGCAGCACGCGGATTCGTACCTTTCATAATTCCTTGCTTACCGTCCCCAATACGCAATTCATTACCAGCCACGTGGACAATCTGGGCAAGCGCATCTACCGGCGTTATAAAACCGTGATTGGCATTACCTACGATACCCCAACGGATAAAATCGATGCATTTTGCACGGGCATGCGGAAAATCGTGCTCGAGCACCCGCGTATGAAGCACGACGGCTTCTATGTCCATCTCAACGATTTTGCGGAGAGCTCCCTGAACATCCTGGTGTATGTCTTTTTTCAGGTACAGGACTGGTCTCAGGAGCTACAGGCCCGGGAGTCATTTATTCTGCAAACCATCGAACTCGCAGAACGTCTGGGAGTGGAGTTCGCATTTCCCAGTCGTACCATCTACCTCAAGGAAGATATCGCGCACAAAGCTGACTAAGACGAAACTCAGTCGCGAAAATTTTTGAACTGCAACGGAAAATCCTGAATCTGCTCTTTAACCAGCGCGATCGCCTGTTGCAGCAAATCGCGTTTTTTTCCTGAAACGCGCACGCTGTCCCCCTGAATCGAGGGGGTGACCTTGAGCTTGGCATCCTTAATCAGCTTGACGATTTTCTTCGCCAGCGCCTGATCGAGACCGGTTTTGATAATAATTTCGCGTTTGGCCTTATCGCCGGAAATTTTCTGCAGCTTACCAGGCTCTAGGGCGCGCAGATCGACCTTGCGGCTCACCAGTTTTTTATACAGCACCTCTTGCAACTGATCGAGTTGAAAACTGGAGTCCGCGAACAAGGTCAGCACCAAATGAGTTTGCTCGACGCGCGCATCACTGCCCTTAAAATCGAAGCGATTCCCGATTTCGCGATTGGTTTGGTCAACGGCATTACGGACTTCTTGCGCATCCGCTTCAGAAACAATATCAAAAGAAGGCATGGGGATTCCTAATGATTACTATGACAATGCAGGCAGTCGATTGAAAAATAGCAGGTGTAGCAAACGTCATTCTATTACAGACTAACGAGCAAGACTCTGATTCGGTTGGTTTATGGAAGCTCTGATCAATTCGTAACCCGGTATCTTGCGCCAGAATGAATCAGAGCTTCCTTATCACGCTTACTATGGATTGTCGTAACAACTTAGCTCACCCCTGGAATGCGCCAGATCAAGGCGCAGTGCGCAGGTAACGGTCACGCCATTAACCAGCGGCCTAACACCGACCCAGCGCATGCCGGACGATCCTAACAGACTGAACGATTAACCCGGCACCATACCCTGTCGTGTTCAGCACGAGCTGTCTTCAATAATCAATCGGTTATTCCCCCTCTCGGCGCTGCCTGCAGCAGGCGCCTGGATTGGGCCGATACCCGAGGCTCTGAAAATGGCATAGTAGGGTACCGGGTTAAACGTCAGATGCATCGAGCGCTCGCAGGTACTTAAACAGCGCACGGGACGATTTCGGGGGCTTTTGCTGCTGCAGCTCTTTCTGCGCATTCCGGATCAGTTGGCGTAGATGCTGTCGATCCGCGCTCGGATGGTGCTCGATGAATGACTCAAGCGGCTCACGCTCCCCGGTCAATAAACGGTCCCGCCATTGTTCCAAGGCATGGAAGGCTTCGGTGTCCTGCCGGTGCGGCAGATGCATGTCTTCGACTGCACGGCGCAACGCCGCCGTGTCCGCATGCACGAGCAGGTTGGCAATGTGGTGGATCTGCCGCCGCAGCGCTTCGCGTTTCATCCGCCGGGCATCGACGATTGCTTCGATCACCCGTTCCTCAACGGGCAGCTTTTCCAACACCACCTGGCGTGACGCTACAATGTGCTTGACCAAATCACGCAGTGCCTGCATTTCGCGTTTTCGCTGCGATTTGCTGACAATGGGTTCTTCAGAAGCCAGTTCGTGTTCCATATCGTATGCCTGCCATCACTATTGCTCAGTACTCATTCTAACGCGCTGGATGCCCAGTTGTCGGATCCGCTGCGTTAGAAATACGCCCTGCCCTCTCCGAAACAGTCCATTGTTGCATGAGTGTAACAACTGGGCGAGTTGCTACATCATGAAGTCGCTGCTCAGATTGCCCCTGTCATACGTCAGATCAAGGCGAGCAATGTGAGTTTAAACCTAGATTCCGCAGTTGGGCGCGAAAAAGACGCGTAAGCAATTGGTGTGCCTGGTGAATCAGAAAAACTCGTGGTCACCTTATTGGTGATGA
>JANTGD010000355.1 GCA_024763135.1 Thiotrichales bacterium
GGCTGCCCGCCCTTTGGGGTGATGCGGACTTCGACGTTTGAGGCATCTCGTCCACGACTGTAGCGCGCTGTAATCCGCGCTGCCAAATCCCAATCGTCTGGCGTGAGGTTGATGCCCTCAATAAGCGTAATCGGCCCTGCATGACTGACTGTCTTAATATAATCGTAATTCTTTCGGTAGCCTTCAAGGAAGCGGGTCTCAGATTCCTCCCTTGAGACGATGAGTTTGAAGTGCTCACTGGGACGGATATGACGTCCGACGTTAAGTAACATTATGTCATCGAATTCGTAGTCTTTGTTTGCTTTGTGGCGCCAAAAGTCCTGGAGTTTGTGTGTGTAGCTTGCTTCTGTTAGTACGCAGCAACCGCCTGAGGGTTGTGCATAGTCATGGAAACCATACTGTGTAGCCAGTTCGATCTGAACCTTACGGGATCGACCCGTAATATCCAGTAACCGCTCGCGATCGACCCAGCCTTCACGCTCCGGCTTGGTCAAGGGGAGGTGCTTAGCACTCAATGGGCGCAGCAATAGATCTTCCGCGCCGGATTCTCGGGCGATTACGGGCATCGTCGCTTTGCGCTGTGATTTTGGGCGCTGCCCAATGACTTCACCCGTCGCAATAAAGTCGTAATCATTGTGTTGAATCCATTCGAGTGCCCGGCTGATCATGAATACTTTGCAATCGAGGCAAGGATTCAGGTGTGCTCCGTAGCCGTGTTTTGGGTTGATTACAATGTCTTTATATTCTTCCATGATATTGATGATGTGGTGATCGATACCAAGTTGGTCTGCGACCCATTGGGGATTGTTTCGTTTGACTTTGTCGCCTTTGTACACGCCACTCATGTGATGGAGTCCGTCGGTACAGAAACCCGTGAAGAAGGTCAAGCCGGTTACAGCAATCCCCTGATCGAGTAACAGTTGTGCGGCCAGCATTGAGTCGAGTCCGCCTGAGATGAGTACGGCAGCGTGATAAGTCTTGGGCATAGAAATGTAGTGATCAGTCGTTTGTAAGCAATTGAAAAGCGGCCTGGCGATCGGTCTGCGCGTCCTGCATAATTTTAACCATTTAAACGTTACACAGTATCTGCGGTGTGGCACAGTCAAGCTATTGGCGCGCGACTCAGAGGTGATTGATCCCGCCCAGCGCTGCTGCCGAACTATTCTGTGGTAAAGCGATACTACGTTCTTACGTCGGCGAAATCGGGCCGATCAGAGAGATGATGCCAGGAGTTTGATGGCGTTCATTGTAGCGCCCTGCTAGTTATTGATATAAAGAAACCGTGATTCCGTCAAGATATATGCAGTTTTCTAACCATTTTGCATGGTTGGAATGACGCTTGCACTAGGGATGGAGGCGTCAGCGCTTCATGAAGGGGATCGTTAGTTACTCATCAACGGGACTGATGAGGTGATCACCTTATACAACACTATCGAAAAACTGCTGCGTTACGTGCACTCTGCAAATGGGTGTCTCGATACGTTTTGCGCCGCCCGCTAAAAGGAGGCTATCGCTGGGGATTGATCCAGCGTTTCGAAAACTGCAATGAGTTCTGGCTACACAGGACGAGCGTGTTGATGACGGGATGCAGGCACTTCAGGGCTATCTTCACAAATAACGATTAGAGCAATGACACAATCGCCACACGAAAATCCACTGCAAAGGCTACTCGAACGCCGCGTCAGTCCAGTCCATTTACGCTTACGTCAACAGATCGAAAGTGCGCGCGAGCAAAAAATATTAGGCCAGGGGCTGAAAGTTTTCCACATCGAAAATTGGTATTCAATTCACGCCGTAATCCGCGGTACGTTACGCCTGATGGGTTTACATGAGCGTGGCCGGCGTAACGCACTGAGGCTCGTGAAAACGCACAATGAAATCAGCGTGCCGCACTTGCCTGAGGCGTTCGAAGGTTTTCGCATCTTGCATTTGAGTGATCTGCACCTGGACATCAATCCCCATATGCCGGATGTGCTTATGGAGCGGATTGAGTCAGAGTACTATGATCTCTGCGTCATCACAGGTGATTATCGTGCCAAGACGTTTGGTGGTTATGACAAGGCCTTAGAGGCGATGCAGCGCGTACGCACAGTAATTAAGGAACCAGTCTATACGGTATTGGGAAATCATGACTCGATCAATATGGTGCCGGGTCTTGAGGCGATGGGGATTCACGTGCTACTCAACGAGTCTGCAGTGATCGAGCGCGACGGAGCGCTGCTGTATCTTGCAGGCATTGATGATCCCCACTACTACGCGGCGCATAACCTGGAAAAAGCAGCGGAAAATGTGCCATTGAATGCGGTATCCATTCTGCTGTCCCACAGTCCTGAGACTTATGTTGCCGCAGCCCATACGGGGTTTGACATATTTTTCTGTGGTCATACCCATGGGGGGCAAATCTGCTTACCGGGCGGTTTTCCGGTGATGTGCAATGCGCGTGCGCCACGCGCCGTCTGTAATGGTGCATGGGCTCACCAGCAAATGCAGGGGTATACCTCTCGTGGTTCAGGGGTTTCAGTGGTGGATGTTCGCTTCAACTGTGAACCGGAAATCACCGTTCACACCCTGCGTAAGCGTCCTTGCAAATTGGGCCAGTGACTGCTCGTCGGATAGCCTCTTAGTTACCAGCAGTTGAAATCGTGGCTGCCAGGCTGTTGTTCAGGGGAATGCGCACCGCGCTCAATCAATTGACGACCGCCGCAGATTTAGTAGGGGCGCATTCGAATGTGCCAGTGATACAAGACCCGGGATGTCAGCAGGGCTAGGATCCAAAAGGCAAAGGTGAGATAAAAAACTTCTGCGACCGTTAAATTAAATGCTGCTCTGGTCACCCACAAGGGTAGCAGTGCTTCTGGAATATGATCGAGTGCCAATGCTCGGTCACTCGGACGTTTGCCCAGTCTTCTTTTGATAAAACTTGAGGACAGATCTCCAATCATAGCGGCAAGCGCAAATTGGATACCCACTACGAACGAAAGCCCGAATACTGCGGCAGCGAGCGTTGTTGCCGTTAAGCTGCTGATGATGCCCCGCAGTGTTTTGGCCGAGCCCAGCCAGGGTCGCCCATCTTTAAATTTCACACCAAAATCCAGCGGTGTCGCGTAGCGATTACCAAGCCATTTTCGCGCCATAATGGGAGCGCCATTGGCGACAAACAACAGCAGCAAGGCGAGCAAGCTATTGTCAATCACCACAGATCGGTACCAATGCGAGGCAAATAGCGCGACTGTACGATAAGGTTTTCAGGATAGTTCAATTTTTTAGCTCCTGTATGCTGCATCGACTGCTTGGTAAAAGTTGTTGGGCTCACATGCAGACCACCGAAATGTGCTCAGGGACGTGCGTGGGGACGGAGCAGTTTTGTGGGGGCAAAGGATGTCACTCTTGAGTAGCCGTGTTCTCGATGACTGCGCTGGCAAAGCGCGCGAGCGCAGGACTGGCCGGAGCCAATTCAAGCGAGCGAAACGCTGTCCAACGCGGCTTGTGGACTGGCCCTTCGGGAGCCCCGCAAATGGTCCATTAAAGTGTTGCACTGCTTGGAAAGGACCGGGCTATTCCCGGCGCAGTTGTCCTGTCTGCATGCCTGGGTAGGCGCACTTCGCAGGGAATGGTTGTTCCCTTCCCAAGGAGTGCAACACCGCCAGGCATGCAGACAG
>JANTGD010000356.1 GCA_024763135.1 Thiotrichales bacterium
TGAGTGCGAGACAAGGCAAAATCTGGAGAAAAAGCGCAGTTTACACGTAGTAAATGAGCATTTTGAGCCACAATTAACGCTGGATCGTGCCAGCTGAGTGTTTTTCAACAACCTGCTAGATTAGAAATTACTCATTAGTGAAAGCCATAAACAAATTTTAGTTGGGCTGAGTGAATACTTCAGGAGAAAACTCAAACCATGAGCAAAAATAAGAAGGTTGTCATTGTTGGAGGTGTTGCTGGGGGTGCGTCATGTGCAACCCGATTGCGCCGTCATAGCGAAGAAACCGATATTGTGCTGCTTGAAAGAGGGCCGCATGTCTCTTTTGCCAATTGTGGGTTACCGTATTTTATCGGCGGGGTGATTGAAGAAGAACAATCTTTGTTCCTGGCTAATGTCAATCTGTTTCGTGAGAGGTTCAGGATTGATGCAAGAATTAATTCTGAAGTAACAGGCATTGATACGAAAAATAAAACTGTGACAGTTCATGATCGCATCAATAGCAAAACTTATACTGAATCATATGATGACCTGGTACTGGCTCCTGGTGCCAAACCGATTCGTCCTCCGTTGCCTGGCATTGATGCCGAAGGGATTTTTTCCCTGCGTAACGTGCCGGACAGTGTCGATATAAAAAACTGGATTGAAGAGAAGCAGGTAAAAAGAGCCATTGTCATCGGCGGTGGATTTATCGGTCTGGAAATGATCGAAAACCTGATAAACCTTGGTATTCATACGACGTTGGTCGAACGGGACTTGCAGATTTTGCCACCGCTGGATCAGGAAATGACCATTCCTCTGCGTAATGCGCTGCAACAGCGTGGTGTTGCCATGTATCTTGGAGAAACCGTTACATCATTTTCCCAGGATGGAGAGAAATTAACCGTACACACAGACCGTGGGAAAAAAGTAACCGGCGAGCTTGTGATTTTAGCAATAGGCGTGACACCGGAAAACGATTTGGCAAAAAATGCTGGTATAACTCTGGGACCACGTGGCCACGTTGTTGTAGATAAGAATTTGCGCAGCAGCGATCCTCATGTTTATGCAATCGGTGATTGCATTCAGGTTAAGAATGTAGTTTCCGGTACTAAGACTGCCTTACCTTTAGCTGGACCAGCCAACAGGCAGGGTCGGATAGTCGCGGACATGCTGGCTGGTCGAGGCCGATTTTTTCGTGGTGTACAGGGAACAGCAGTATGCGGTTTCTTTAATACCACGGCTGCGACTACGGGTGTTAATGAAAAAATGCTTCAAGGGCAGGAGCACATCGAATATAGCGCTGTATATGCCCATCCGATGAATCATGTTGGTTATTATCCGGGGGCAACTCCGTTATTCACAAAACTGCTATACGATAAATCGGATGGCCGGATTCTTGGTGCACAGATTATTGGAGAGTCAGATGTCGCTCGTCGTATTGATGTTATTGCCATGGCAATCCAGATGAACGCCACCGTTTTCGACCTTGAGGAATCTGAACTTTGTTATGCACCGCAGTACGGTGCTGCAAAAGATCCTGTCAATATTATCGGCATGATTGCTGCAAATGAAATGCGTGGAGATCTGGAAATAACGCATTGGGACAACATGGGTAAAAACGAAGCGGTTGTACTGGATGTGCGAAATGCCAATGAGGTCGCAAGCAGAGCGTTACCTTCAGCCGTCCACATACCACTGAACGAAATTCGCCAGAGACAGGGAGAACTGCCGAAGGATAAACATATCCATGTTTCCTGTGCTGTGGGTGCCCGAGCCTATAATGCAGTCCGATTATTGCAGAACCTTGGTTATCGTGCCAGCTTGCTTTCCGGGGGCGAACAGACGTTTGCGCATTTGACCAGCTGCCACAAAAGCAGTGATACATGTTGGGCAGAACGTGACAAGATGGACTTTCTGCTTTCCTGGCAGGTGATGCGCGATACGCTTGGTGCGCAAGATCCTGAGCTGAAGTCTCTACTTTCGATGCTGAAGAATCCGAAGGTTTTTGTTAACTTACCACTGGAAAACGTAGCTGAAGCTTTCCATAGAATGGATGCCATTGATGTAAAAAAAGGGGATATTGTAATGGCACAAGGGGAGCCAGGTGACTATTTTTACATTATTAAAGAAGGTGACGCGGAAATTTGGCAACAAGGACTCTATGACAGCGAGCAGCAGAAAGTAGCTGTTCGTTCGGCGGGTGAGCATGTCGGTGAAGAGGCACTGGTGACAGGTGGCACACGTACTGCCACCGTAAAAATGATTACCGATGGTATCTTATTACGCCTAAATGCGAGTGATTTTAAAGAGTTGATCACCAAGGCGACGATTGAAGAAGTGGATGCTGAAAAGGTGCAGCGGCTCATTGATACAGGACATAAAATACTGGATGTACGTTACGAAGAAGAATATGAAGAAGAGCATATACCTGGCGTGCAATTAATCCCTTTACCCGAATTGCGAGATCGGCTTGATGAACTCGATAGCGCCGAGAAATACGTAACCGTTTGTCTTTCAGGCAAGCGTAGCGCCGTCGCATCTATGATATTGCGCCAAAATAAATTTCCATCTGTATCGTTAAAAAATGGCCTGCGTGATTGGACCGGAGAAATGGTATCGGAATATTGAGGAAGCTCTGATTAATTCTGGCGCGTGCAGATTGTGGTGAAAAATCGTCCAGTTCAAGGCGCGGATCGCAGGTAATAGCTGGCTATTGCGAAGATCCGCAACGCACAAGTGGGCGATTTTTCGCCACAAGACGCCGTATTACGAATTGATCAGAGCTTCATTAGCAGGCTGTTGAAAAACTCTCAGGTGAGTGCGAGACAAGGCAAAATCTGGAGAAAAAGCGCAGCTTACACGCAGTAAATGAGCATTTTGAGCCACAATTAGCGCTGGATCGTGCCAGCTGAGTGTTTTTCAACAACCTGTTAAAGTAAACATCCCACATTCTGCTTTACCAGCGCCGCGAGCCGGGCAATGAAATTGTGCGGCTCGACGCTCGCGAGGTTGGTTCTGTCACGGCACGAGACCTTGAGCTGATAGCCAATGCGGCCAATTGCCGTAAATGACTGCCGCTTTTCCGACATCGCCGACGGGCTGATATAGCGATACAGGCGTTCAAGTTTCTTACATATCCCGCCGGGGCCGCCACCCCGGCATGTAGCAAAAATCCGGCCACCCTACCACTCCGTGCTCTCACGTCTCGTCACAGCCCGGCAGGGTTTGCAGGGTGAATACTTTATGCCCTACTCCGCTAATTAAACCGTGAATGCCGGGGTAGTACTCACTTGTCAACAACCTGATAGAGAAGGGCCGGTGAGCAGGAACGGCTCCCAAGGACCGAACACAGCCGTATATTTTCGTGATTTAAATTTACGCTTCCTAAATTCGCAAGTATTCTTCGCATCAAACACTCCTCTCGGCCATCCGCCCTACCGTCATTAATGCCCTGTCAAGCGCGTCATTCCACGGCTGGGCGCAGTTGAGGCGGATGCAGTTGCGATATTTGCCGGACGCAGAAAAGATCAGACCTGGCGCGATGCTGATGCCTTGTTCCAGCGCTTGCTGGCATAGGCTCAGGGCATCGACGGCCTTCGGCAGCTCCACCCAGATCACGAAGCCTCCCCGGGGCTGGGTGACGCGCGCACCCTGAGGAAAGTATTTGCTCAC
>JANTGD010000357.1 GCA_024763135.1 Thiotrichales bacterium
CTACAAAAATATCACCTGCAAATAACCCTGTGCGACCGGCGACCACTTGATTCATTGCTTCCTAAATCCGCTAGATTCCATCCGGGCTAAGGGGAGCGTCTTCCGGTTAAGTGCCCCCCCAATTATTGGACAGATTGAGCGCGTATTTAAGATAAAATTCCGGACGTCTTTAAAAAATTTATGCATTAACGCGGCATATCAGTATTCAGCAATTTAAGCAGCGTATTTGATTTTTGGGTGGTTGAAATCACTGTCCTAAAGAAAAAGGGATTCAGTTACGACGCAGTTGGCCTTGCACTGATTCGGGATCATTTTGGTTGAGAGGGTGTTCTCAGGAGCGCTCTTTCAATCGCTGCATAGGATTGGCGGGTTTTAATCCGCTCACCCCACCCTCTCCCGTTGAGAGGCTAGCTTTGCGACAGCCTCGTGCAGCACAGGGACGCGCTGGCAGAAAAGGAAAAATCACACTTTTTTCTTTTCGCGTGACGCAATGTGCTGGACGAGCTTTTGCGACGCCCTTGTTGAGGGCGCGGGAATGATTGGGCAAGCACTTATGCCTCGATTAACAGAATTACTCACAGGTTTTTTTATTGAGGCGGGATGTTGTATTTATTGGTGCCCAGGGCCGGAATCGAACCGGCACGGTATTGCTACCGAGGGATTTTAAGTCCCTTGCGTCTACCAATTTCGCCACCTGGGCTTTTTGGGGATCATGTGTTGTCGCTTTGTGCCCGTGGAGCAGACCTGGGCAATTAGATGGAGGCTGAGCCCGGAATCGAACCGAGGTACACGGATTTGCAATCCGCTGCATCACCACTCTGCCACTCAGCCTCAGAAAGAAGGCATATTATCACTTTTTGGCCGGTTTTTGGAACTTGCAGCCGGCGCATTATCCGGGCTCGCTCTGCCAGCTCGTTGCTGGGGCTTTTGGAACGGGTTTGGATGGGTTCCAATCACCGTTCCCTGGATACGAAGAAGCCCCGGCTTAGACGGGGCTTCGTGTATTCTGGAGCGGGAAACGAGATTCGAACTCGCGACCCCAACCTTGGCAAGGTTGTGCTCTACCAACTGAGCTATTCCCGCGTGAGGCTGCGTATTATGTGAATTTTTTCTTACGTGTCAAGTGTTGATTAAGCTTTGGCCGCCATTAGATAGTGGATCATCGACCATAATGTCAGCACTGCGGCGATGATCAGCAGCACGATACCAATCGTTAAGCTGGGTAGTCCAAACAGGGGGGCTTGGTATAGCAGGAAGAATAAGGCGAGCATTTGCGCGGTGGTTTTGATTTTGCCCAGAAAGGAGACTTTGACCTTGTTGCGCTCGCCAAGTTGGGCCATCCATTCCCGCAATGCAGAGATGGTGATTTCCCGTCCAATGATGATGACGGCAGAGATGACGAGCCAGAGGTTGTGATGTTGGTCTACAACGATGACGAGTACTGCGGCCACCATGAGCTTGTCCGCCACGGGGTCGAGAAATGCGCCGAATTTGGAGGTTTGATTGAGACGCCGCGCCAGGTAGCCATCGAACCAGTCGGTAATGCCGGCCAGTGCAAACAGGATGGCGCTCAAGGGTCCAGCCATTGGGGTGGGCAGATAGAACACCAGCATGACCAACGGGATCAATACGATACGCAGTAGTGTCAGGATATTGGGAATATTTAAAGTCATTGCCTGATTCTAATGATTGGCGTGGTAAAACGCATAGATTTCTTCTGCGAGTTTGCGACTGATGCCAGGCACTTTTGACAATTCGTCGATACTGGCGCGCGATACACCCTGCAGCCCCCCAAATTGTTTGAGCAGGCTCTGACGCCGCTTGGGCCCCAATCCGGAAATGGCTTCCAGAGTCGAGGTGACGCGTGCCTTGCTGCGGCGTTGCCGATGACCGGTGATTGCAAAGCGGTGCGCCTCATCGCGGATTTGCTGAATCAAATTCAGCGCTGGCGCATTAGCGGGCAGGATGAGCGGCGCACTGCGCTGACCGACGAATAAGGTCTCCAACCCGGCCTTGCGCTCTTTGCCCTTGGCAACGCCCACCAAGGTCACCCCTTGTACCTGATAGTCTTCGAGCACTGCATGCGCTGCGCTCAATTGCCCTTTGCCGCCATCGATAAAGAGAATATCCGGTAAAGCACCCTCGCCCGCTGTCAGGCGTTTGTAACGGCGTTGCAATGCCTGCTGCATGGCGGCGTAATCATCACCCGGCGTTACGCCCTGGATGTTGAAGCGCCGGTAATCGGAACTGAGGGGGCCGTTTTCGTCGAATACCACGCAGGATGCCACGGTGGATTCACCCGCGGTATGCGATATATCAAAGCACTCCATGCGCGTGGGCATTGCGTCCAAACCCAGACGTTGTTGCAAATCTTCGTAGCGCGCCCGCAGGTTGGCGCGCGATGCTGAGCGCGCTTCGATGGCGATCTGTGCATTGCGCCGTGCCATCTCCAGCCATTTGGCGCGCTCACCGCGTACACGGCTACGCAACCCCACACGCTTCCCACGTTGCGCGCTTAAAATGGCAGCCAGATCCTCTTCGTCTTCGAGCGTCACATTGAGAAGGATTTCCGCAGGAATGTCGTGGTTGGCGTAATACTGGCCGACAAATGCCTGCATAACCTCGGAGAGGGTGATCTCGCGATCCGGCAGGCGTGGAAAGTAACTGCGGTTGCCCAGACTGCTGCCGGCGCGAATGAAAAATACCTGCACGCAGGCAACCCCCTTATCGAGCACGCCGGCGATGACGTCGACATCCCCCTTGGCGCCTGCAACGTGCTGCTGCTGGCTGACGGTGCGAATCAACTCGATTTGATCGCGATAGTCTGCTGCCTCTTCAAAGGCAAGCTGGGCCGAGGCCTGTTCCATGCGCTGTACGCGCTCTTGTATCAGCTCGTCGCTCTTACCTTGTAAAAAGCGTAATCCGTCCTGTATGTCTCTTGCGTAGGCGTCTTTGGAGATAAGCCCTACGCAGGGCGCGGAACAGCGTTTGATCTGATATTGCAGGCAGGGACGGGTGCGATTTTTAAAGTAGCTGTCTTCACACAGCCTGAGTTTGAACAGCTTTTGCAGATGCCCTAGGGTAAAACGTACGGCGGCCGCGCTGGGATAAGGACCAAAAAACCGGCCAGGCTTGTTGCGGCTGCCACGGTAAAAGCTCAGGCGTGGAAAATCTGCGTGGGTGGTGACGTAGATATAGGGATAGGATTTGTCGTCGCGCAGCAGCACATTGTAGCGAGGCCGCCATTTTTTAATGAGGTTGTTCTCCAGCAGCAGCGCTTCAGCCTCGGTTTCGGTGATGGTGACCTGGATATCGCGGATCTGCTGCACCATGCGCGCAATGCGCTGACTGCTGTGGTTTTTAACAAAGTAGCTGCTGACGCGCTTTTTCAGCGATTTGGCCTTACCGACATACAAGACGTCGCCATTGGCATCGAGCATGCGGTACACACCAGGCGAACCCGGCAAGGCTGCGAGAACTTCCCGATAGTCGAATTCGAGTGTGCTTTTCATTGTCTGCTAAGGCAAGCCTGTGGGCGATGCGGTGTTTTTTCCATGAGCGGCGCGGTTTCCGGATCGTCACAGTAACGTATATATTACTTTAACTTACTTAATCAAGTATCTGGTTTTATTAAATATATCAGCCAATCT
>JANTGD010000358.1 GCA_024763135.1 Thiotrichales bacterium
TTGCCAAGGACGCTGCCATTGCCTGCGCACTGCGCCTTGATGCGCAGCATCACAAAAGCGCTGAGTCCGTCATTTTAAACTGGACGAGGTACTAGGCTTCTCGCTGAGTCTGTGGTCGGACAAGGTCAGAAATCCCACGATCCGGCAAGTGATCGCAGGCTCTGATCGACTGCAACTGAGCGGTTTGGCTAAACTGACCGTTTGTTGTGGCGACTGGTGGGTTGACTGCGTAACGACTATAAAGTAGTGATCAGTCGTTGTATCAGCGCTGCACAATAAGCCTGATCGAGCCCTCAAAGGGAGAGGGTTCATGCAACGATTGAGACTAAGGAACAAGAAAAATCAGAGTCAGAAGGCGGCTAATACTAAGAGGCTGTTCGAGCACAGCTACCAAAACCCATGCATCTGCATGCAGGGGCGCTGGTGACTCGATCACCTTCTTACTAGACGGGTTCTGGGAGGATGAAAGAAATGACGAAAGCAGAAAAGCTCGACGAGCTGTTGCGCCTACTGGCGGGAACCTCGGCAGATATCGAGGCAACCGCGATTATTTCCACCGATGGATTGGTGATGGCCTCGCGGGTGCCCGGTGCTATCGATGACGATCGATTAGGCGCCATTTCAGCTGCAATGTTGTCGTTGGGTGATCGTGCAGCCAGCGAATTGGGACGCGGTGCGCTCGAGCAAGTACTGGTCAAGGGAGAGCAGGGATACATTATGCTGATCCATGCCGGACCGGATTCGGTGCTCACTGTACTGACCCGATCGACAGCCAAGCTGGGCCTGATCTTTCTGGATATCAAACGTGTTGCAAGGCAGGTGGCTTTGGTACTGAAATGACAATTCACAGCCATGCCAGATACCATGCCCGGTACCCTTTGTTGCGTGAAATCTCTGGTTTAGTCGCAGTTGGGAGGGCTACACTTCGGGCAGGCTTGAGCAGGGATATTTGAATGCATCTTCACATTCTAGGCATCGCAGGTACATTCATGGGAGGGCTGGCGCAGTTGGCGCGTGCGGCGGGCCATCACGTGACCGGAGCAGATGTCCATGTGTATCCACCGATGAGCACGCAGCTACAAGAGGCGGGGATTGAGGTCATTGAAGGTTATGACCCCGAGCAGCTCAAGCTGCAGCCCGATTGTGTGGTGGTGGGTAATGTGATGACCCGAGGCATGCCGATCATCGAAGCTTTATTGAACTCAACGCAGCGCTATACGTCAGGGCCGCAATGGCTGTATGAGCACCTGCTGGCGGAGCGCTGGGTATTGGGGGTGTCGGGCACGCATGGCAAGACGAGCACGGCTGCTATGTTGGCATGGGTGCTTGAATTTGCGGGGTTGGCACCTGGTTTTCTCATTGGCGGGGTCCCGCAAAACTTTCATCGCTCGGCACGCCTGGGTAACGCGCCCTTTTTTGTGATTGAAGCCGACGAGTACGACACAGCTTTTTTCGACAAACGGTCGAAGTTCGTGCATTACCATCCGCGCAGCCTGATCATCAACAATCTGGAATACGATCACGCGGATATCTTTCCTGATCTGGCCGCGATTCAGACTCAGTTTCATCACTTGTTACGCATGCTGCCCGGTGAGGGTTTGTTGGTGCATCCGGCCAATGTAACCGCTATTGAGCAGGTGCTTGCCAAAGGCTGCTGGACGCCGGCAGAAACGATTGCGGTGGCGAAGGGTTCAGGCGGAGATTGGCGTTACCGGCCCATGACCGAGGACTGCGGCGCTCTGGAGATCTTTTGGCGCGATGCGTTGCAAGGGGAGATCCATTGGGCGCTGTCGGGCCACCATAATGCCGCCAATGCACTGGCGGCCATCGCCGCAGCCAGGCATGCCGGCGTGCCGGCCACTCAGGCAGTGGAGGCGCTGAATAGTTATGCGGGCGTCAAGCGTCGGCTGGAGCTTCTGGCCGAGGTGGCTGGCATTCGTGTGTACGATGATTTTGCGCACCATCCGACTGCCATTAAAACCACACTGGAAGGCTTACGGCGCAAACAACCGCAAGGTCGTTTGATCGTTGTGTTCGAACCCCGCTCGAACAGCATGAAACTCGGCACGCACCAGTTGGATTTGGCCTCGGCCTTTGAGTTAGCCGATGCGCTGTTTATTTTGGTGCCCGAGGATCTTCCCTGGCGCATCGACACCTTGCCATTTTCTGTGCCAACACATTTTTTTAGCGAACCTGCTGCGCTGCACGAGACACTGTCGCGCACACTCCAGCCCGGAGATGAGGTGGTGTTCATGAGCAATGGCAGCTTTGCGGGCCTGCACCACCAACTCGTGCGGACGCTGAAAGCGCAGGCTGCGTGATGGGCGTGCCTAATCGCATCTCACTGGCGATGACCGGAGCGTCCGGCGCACAGTACGGATTGAGGCTGTTGGAGTGCCTGTTAAACCAGGGAGTTGGAGTCGATCTGATGTTGTCTCAACCTGCGCAGGTTGTCATTGGGCTGGAGACCGACTGGCAGTTACCGGGCCGCGTCGCAGAAATGCGCCGTACCCTCATCTCTCGTTTGGGCTGTGCACCAGAACTTTTGCGGGTATTTGGTGAAAAGCAATGGACCGCACCACTGGCGAGTGGTTCTGGCGTCAATGCCGCCATGGTGATCTGCCCCTGCACCACGGGAACGCTCGCAGCGGTGGCAACGGGACAAAGCCGCAGTCTGCTCGAACGCGCGGCTGATGTAAGCCTCAAAGAGCGTCGGCAATTGATCCTCGTGGTTCGCGAAACACCGTTTTCCGAAATCCATCTAGAGCATATGTTACGTTTGAGCCGTATGGGAGTGGTAGTGATGCCAGCCAATCCAGGATTTTATCACCGCCCACAGAGCGTCGAAGCACTGATCGACTTCATGGTCGCGCGCGTGCTCGATCATCTGCAGGTGCCCCAGCAACTCCTGCCTGCGTGGGGAGGTGATTAGATGAGTGCCTATGAGCCCATATTTCCCCTGCACAATATTGTGTTCCCCAAGGGACGTTTGACCCTGCAAATCTTTGAGCCACGGTATCTGGACATGGTCAGCCGTTGCTTGCGCACAGATACTGGATTCGTTCTGGCGCTGATTGAAGAAGGGGACGAAACCGGAGACATCCCACGGATTTTTCCGGTAGGCACCCGCGTTAAGATCGCTGACTGGGAGCAAGGTTCCAATGGCTTGCTCAATATCGTGGTCGAAGGCATCGAGCGGGTGAGTATTCAAGCGACTCGCGCAGCGGATGATCATTTATTGCAGGGAGTTGTACAGAATCTGCAAACAGCCCCAGCGCGGACATTGCCTCCGGAATTTGATCGACTGGCGGAACTGCTGGGGCGCATCTTAGATGAACTGGGTCCGCCGTATGCACAGCTTGAACGCCAATTGGATGATGCCGCCTGGGTGGCGGATCGATTGACCGAGCTATTACCCCTGGAGCCTGCGCATAAGCATGAGCTTCTTAACCTTGACGACCCCCTGAGCAGGCTGTTTTTATTGCGCGATCGCATGTTACAGCTCGAAGTCATTTAACAAGGCTGTTGAACCTAAAAACCTCAGTTGGATCACAAAAGTCCACGCAAGCTCTTGGTGCACCTGGCAAATCAGAAAAACCTCTCATCACCAATAAGG
>JANTGD010000359.1 GCA_024763135.1 Thiotrichales bacterium
TCGACATGGAACAACCATGGCTTCGCAACAATGCCTTGTTCTGAACGCGTGGGTTTGCGCTGATATAGACAGTTTGGACTTGTCGGTGTACTAGGCTGCGATTCTATCGCATTTGCAGCTGATTCCTGTTGCAACGGTGTATCGAAACAGGTCCGGCGTGTTTTTCGCGATTGCGCTTAAACACCTTATGGTTCATTGGGTTATAGAGCTGCCCTAGCATTACTACTAAATAGGCACAGGGCGCTGTCGCGTTGACGGATTTGGGGGCATGCACGAGAATCGCCCATCAGCGAAGTGTGTGCCTTCAGGTTTGAAAATAGAATCATAGGGTTACACTCAAGATTTGATCAAGGCACGTAGGCCGCCACTCTCAGGTTTGGCCGCAAGCGATGATTAAGGCAGAAGAAACGATACCCTGCGGAGTTAGGCATAGATGGTTCAAACCTGGCAACCGAGCGGTAAAATCTGATAGTAAATCCGGAGAATAAATCAATGTCGAGTACTGTGGGAGCTCAGCCAGAGAATGAGCTCGAATCAGACGAGCGCGTCGATGTGAAAAAGCGACGCTTTCTGGTCGCTGCAACCAGCGCAGTGGGTGCAACGGGTGCTGCTTTGTTGGCCGCACCGTTTGTTTTATCGATCTCTCCCAGTGAGCGGGCCAAGGCGGCCGGGGCGCCGGTAGAAGCGGATATCAGTAAACTGGAACCAGGCCAGATTATGCGGTTTGAGTGGCGCGGTAAACCAGTGTGGGTGGTGCGCCGGACGCAGGCGATGCTGGACGCATTGCGGGAGAATGACAAGTATCTGCGTGATCCCAATTCTGATGTTAAGACACAACAACCACCTTACGCAGTGAATGAGTATCGTTCGATCAAGCCGGAATTCCTCGTGTTGGTGGGCATTTGCACGCATTTGGGGTGTGCACCGACCTATCGGCCCGAAGTGGCGCCTGCCGATTTGGGCGACACCTGGCATGGTGGATTCTATTGTCCTTGCCACGGATCGCGCTACGATTTGGCGGGTCGGGTCTATCAGAATGTTCCAGCGCCGAAAAATCTTGAAGTGCCACCTTACAGCTATCTTTCGGACAGCCGGATCCTAGTGGGCAAGGGGAGTGATATTACATGAATAAACTGATCACCTGGATCGATAATCGGCTGCCCGTGGTCGGCGTGTGGAATGATCACCTAGCGAAGTACTATACGCCAAAAAACTTTAACTTTTGGTATTACTTCGGTTCCTTGGCGCTGTTGGTACTGGTGTTACAGATCGTCACGGGTTTGTTTCTTGCCATGAACTACAAACCTGATGCTCACTCCGCATTTGCCTCAGTCGAATACATTATGCGTGAGGTGCCGGGAGGCTGGTTTATCCGCTATATGCATTCGACCGGTGCGTCCGCGTTTTTTATTGTGATCTATCTGCATATGTTTCGTGCCTTGATCTATGGTTCATACAAAGCACCACGCGAGCTGCTGTGGGTTATCGGCATGGTGATTTACCTCGCACTCATGGCGACCGCCTTTATGGGTTATCTGTTGCCCTGGGGACAGATGTCGTATTGGGGGGCGCAGGTGATCGTGAATCTGTTTGGTGCGATTCCCGGTATTGGCCCCGATTTGGCACTATGGATTCGCGGTGACTATGTCGTGTCGGACGCGACGCTCAATCGCTTTTTTGCATTGCATTTCTTTATACCTGCGCTGGGCCTTCCCGTGCTCGTATTCTTGCATATCGTGGCCTTGCACCATGTGGGATCGAACAATCCCGATGGTGTTGAAATCAAGAAGAACAAGGATGAAAACGGTGTGCCCAAAGATGGTATCCCATTTCATCCTTACTATACCGTCAAGGATCTGCTCGGTGTTGCGGGGTTTTTGTTGGTTTTCTTCGCAATCGTGTTTTTCAAACCGGAAATGGGGGGCTATTTCCTTGAGCATCCTAATTTTATTCCGGCCAATCCGTTACAAACACCAGAGCACATTGCCCCAGTCTGGTACTTCACGCCGTTCTACACGGTATTGCGCGCAGTACCTGATCCCTTCCTTGGTGTGGTAGCAATGGGATCCGCCATCCTGATGCTATTTCTGCTTCCCTGGTTGGATCGTAATCCCATTAAATCCTGGCGCTATCGAAGTGCGTTGCATCGCTTCAGTATCCTGTTCTTCGTAGTCAACTTTCTTGTTTTAGGTTGGCTCGGTGTCAAACCGGTTACCCCCTTGTTTGCAGAGTTTGGGGTACGCGCCACAGAGGCTTATTTCTTATTCTTTCTGGTGCTCTGGATCTTCAGCAAGCAGCGTTCCAGCGCTTTCTATTTTATCGTCTACGCGCTGACCATGGGTCTGCTCGTATTCTACGATTTCACGCGGGTTGGCTCTTCGGATCCGACCATCGTATGGCCTGCTTTGCTCTGGCCCGGTTTCTATTTGACGATGTGTTTGCTTGGGCCGGTATTTACCAAGTTCGCTCAGGAAAAACCTGTACCAGAGAGGGTGACATCAAAATGAAAAAACTGGTAATTGTAACCTTGCTGGGGCTGCTGCCCGTATTGAGCTGGGCGAGCAGCGGACACACACAGTTGGATCACATTGATATCGACCTGAACAATAAGGCGTCCCTGCAGCGCGGCTTCAAATATTTCGCAAACTATTGCTTTAGCTGCCATGGCGCAGCCTACAGTCGTTTCAGCCGGGTCGGTGCAGACCTGGGGATTAGCTCTGATCTTCTGAAACAGGAGTTCATCTTTACCCGCGACGAGATTGGTAAACGTAACAAGCCCGGGGCCTTAATGACCGTGGCCATGCCACATCGCTATGCCACGAGCAGTTTTGGGACAGTACCGCCAGACCTGTCGTTGGTCGTGCGCTCACGGAGTGCGGATTGGGTCTATACGTATTTGCGCAGTTTCTATCTGGATGCAAGCAGGCCACTGGGTGTGAATAACATTGTCTTTCCGAATGTGGGTATGCCGCACGTGCTGTGGGAGTTACAGGGATGGCAGGCGAAGGCTGAGCATAGCGCAGCAGTAGCTGAGACGGCCGATGCGCATGAGGCGGCGCCGGCTTCATCAGAGGAAGGAAACCAGGTCGTCACACATGGTAATGGGTTGTATCTGGCGGTCCCCGGTGAGTTGTCTGGTTTTGAATATAACGCGGTGGTCTACGATATTGTTAATTTCATGACCTATCTCTCCGAGCCCGGGCAGCAAAAGCGTAAGCTCATTGGCTTCTGGGTCATGGGATTTCTGGGCATCTTCTTTATTTTAGCTTATCTGCTCAAGAAAGAGTTTTGGAAGGATGTGCATTGACTTGCGCGCCTCGCCTCCCTAAGAAAAGCGTCGCGCGAAGCCCGAATGCATGATGCAGGCAATGCAATGACCAGGCCCCATCCAGTAGAAAGGCGAAGCGTGCAGTATGCAAAGCAGTCGCCGGGTTGTATCGCTGTTTTGCGACAGTCTTTTTGGTCCGTAGAGTATCCGCCTTACTCGAGTAACGCTACCAGTCAGGTTTCGGCCTAGTACACCGCCAAGCCCAAACTGTCTGTATCAGTGAGTCATCAAGGGGTTAGATGTGGTTTTGTTTTTATGAATCATAGTGGTCCTATGGTGA
>JANTGD010000360.1 GCA_024763135.1 Thiotrichales bacterium
GCCCGCAAACAATCCCATCACAGTCACCAGTAGCAGCCATTTCAAACGATTCGGCTGTACGGGGAGTGCGGACACAACCGGATATTCGATCACTCTGACTTTCAAGGGCGACGTGTTCTGATGTACCTCGTTGGTCAACATGGCCGCTTCTTTTTTTGCGAGCAGGGCATCGTAAGTATTCTGCAACACCTCATACTCTTGATTCATTTTTTCGAGCTCGGACTCAATTGACGGACGCACCCCCATTTGTTGTTTGAGAAAAGAAACCTGACTCTCGTAAGCCTGCACCCGCACCTTGAGCGCTTCGACTTCGCCCCGGGCTCTGCCTAGTTCAACTTCTATGGAACGCAGCTGGGAGGTGTTCGCATTGGCCGGTGTCACATAGCTTACGGAGCCCGCTCCGGCTTGTAATGCTTTCAATGCAGCGATGCGTTGCTGCAGATCCCGGATATCCGGATGGGCATCGGTAAACTTGAGCCTCAGATCGGACAGTTGGGCCTCGAGTGTTTGCAGCTCTTTTTCTGTTTTACTCAATTTGCGAACGCGCCTGGGCCGCAAGCTATCCCGTTGTTGTGCGAGTGCCTCCAAGCGCTGCTGTGCCTCCTGTAGCGCCAATCGTGCTTTGCGCAAATCTTCCTGAGAATCGCTGAGCTGAACGAAATAGTTGCCGCCCGTCGTTGGTAAATCCGCCACATGGCTGCGTTTATATTCGTCCAGCTTATCTTTCTGTCGCCGGATCAACGCTTCGTATTTTTGCAATTCCCGATCCACCACCTCTTTTGTCACGACTGAATCCTGCTGCGCCAGAGCACGGGAATTACGGACAAAGATATCAGTCAGGGCCTGCACGACATCATGTGCATGCTGGGGTGAGACATCGCTGTAACGGATGGTATAAATTCCTGTTTTAATACTGCCGTCCACGCGTATCTGGGTTCGCAGATCACGGATAAGCGCTTCCTTATCCCGTTGGTCCTGGTAGTTGAAATGCAGCTCCGGCTGTTCGACGAGTGCTTCCAAGTTCGGCCGGTTCAACAGTGTTCGACGCATTAACGAGGCGCTTTCCTGCTCAAGACGGGCACTGGGCGCGAGACCTTCCAACAATCCCTGGGTCACTGATTCTGTCGTAACATTCAGGCGGGAAATCGCCTCGTATTTATCTGGCAGACTAATCACGAGCATCCAGCCGAATAGCATCGTCAGCGCTGACACCAATAGCATCTGGGCCGGGTATCGACGTACCGATTTGAGGTAATAATAGAAAAGATCCAGATTTGGCATAACATGCTCTGTAGTTACAAATTTTTACGAGCAGGCGATTCAGGTACAGTGTACGCCCGACAGTGCCCCCTAAATCCTGCTACGTGCAGCCGGCCCAACCCCGGAGGGATGACCTGCTGCTTAGGACTGAGAAATCCGCATGAAGTTCCAGAGCACTATCGGTACGGAGAACCTGCTAACAGAAAACTGTGCGCAGTCCACAGACGGTTTGTAGGGTATGAATACGCGCGGGCATGCGAATGCCCGCTCGGGACGCCACAAGGTCAGCCACCCACCCTCCTCAAAGTGCCGGCCCTTGCACTGGGGGCCGACACATCGACATATTCGAGCCCGCCTGCTGACCGGTCCTGGGAAGACTCAATACGCCACCCCCGATGCAGGCTTCCCGGCCAGAATAATATCTGCGAGTTCACGACGAGCCACTTCCCAATCATCCGGATCGATGGACCAACTGATAGGTGTGCGTTTCCAGGTGGGATCTTTTTCTGACGCCACACCATATTCCCACAATGCTTTGGGCACCATGCGCGCCACAATTTTTTTCACTTTCTCGCCCGCCACCTGACTCGCTAGCAACAGATAATCACCATCCTGAATGCCGCGACGCCAGAGTTTGAGGCGCAACGATGCAATCGGCCCAAGCAAATCAAGCGATTGCTCGGGATAAACACGATCGGTGCCCGGATAAAACAGAACCCCATCTCCATTGTAGTAATTGTCACCGGATTCTCCGAGACTGTCTCCGGTGTAGGCCTCGCACCGCGCAGTCACGTTAGTCGCATTGTCCGCACACCGACAGCCGAACGTCTGAGCCTGAGAAAACAATGGTGTTTCACGGCTGCCCTGGACCTCTGGACACTGGTCGCGACGATAGTAGGTGGATTCCCAATAGAACCAACGTTCGATCCCCAGTTTGTATTGCACCCAGGCCAAATCCCTGAGCGCGACACCTTCATCTTCGAGCGCGAAGGAGCCGCTCAATGGCCGGCGTCCGCCGTAGGCCCAAAACCGCTTGCTAGAGCTCTGGTCGACGCGTTTCGCGGCACGTTGCAGGGGTTGTGGCGCGACAAAAGCCACAGGAAATATCGGCACGGACAATGAGGGCGTATAGCGCAATGCCGCGGCCAAATCGATGCTAGCCAGCGATAAGAGTCGTTTACCGGGCCCGGGATTGTCCTTGATCCAGCGCGCCCAGCGTTCAATGGCCTGATAGTCAGTGGATTCGTCGATCAGGTACAGAAAATAGTCGGTGACTTTATCAAGATGGTGGCCTGTAAACCAGCGCACCCATCGATCGCTATTCTTCCACATGGCTTGTTCCCCCTCCCCCTTCCAAGGCCAACTCGAATAGAGACCGATGGCATACACATTATTGCCCACACCCTGCCCCGGGCCGGCATAGCCAAAATCGGGCGTAAACAAGCGGCCATCGAGCCGTCGCAGCCATGTTTCGTCCATACGCGGCAGGGGGGTGTACTCATCGACCAGGGAAAGCTTATGACGATGAGCCATCTGGAAATGCCGATCAATAATTTTTTGCCCCAGGCGGTGAGCTTTAGACGCAAGATGGGGATAGGGATCCCCCAGATACCGCCGTTGGATGTTTTCCCGACTGATCGCCACCATGGTCTTTAAATGCGGTGTATCGGGTAGCTGAAAATCCAGCACTTCGAGTTCAATAGGCAGTTTGAATACCCCTCGACCTGTGCGCAGAATCTGAATCTCGCCTTTATAGCGCCCTGGCTTTTGGGTTCGGGGAATATAGAGATCCACCCAAATGGATTGATTGGTTTTGCCTGGCACATCAAAGACCTCCCCTTGGGCCAGAGGCACCGCAATCTCTGGGTACAGCAGATTGTGGCAAGGCCGATCTGCCCAGCTCGCTTTGCCACTAGCGCGTCGTTCTGGCGACAAGCGACAACGCAGCGGAATATGGCGTTCATCATAGGTTTCATAGGCCAGACCGGCACTGAGACCTTTGATCTCTAAATAACGCACATAGAACAACTCGATATTTCTTCCAGAATAGTCAAAGACCTCGTTTCCCTGAGCAGCGCGTGATGTTAACCGTTCGCCGCTGCTCGTCTCGAGCCGCTCAAAGCGAAGACTAAGGCCGGGGACCCGCCCGTTTGCGGCTTCCAATATGAGATTGAATCCAAGAACTTCATTGCGTGCGCCAAACAAACGAATAGTCTGGTTATCCCAAACAGAGTTCGTGACCCGCCCAGGATGACGACTTGCACGCAACTCCTCGCGAGTCACCTTATCACCGCCCTCATTCGCCCATAC
>JANTGD010000361.1 GCA_024763135.1 Thiotrichales bacterium
CTACTGCTAAACTTTAAAAGAAGGCCAGTTTCATGAGGCGAAGGGTGGAGGCCCAACGTCCTTGTTTGGGCTGGTGCAATATTTGCTGGTTAGTATTGGGGTAAAACTCCAAGAAAAGACCAATGGTAAGTACTTCGTTAGTTAAATCGAACAGGCGTTGGACGCAAAAAAATAGTTCCATCGAATTCAGCCCTTGTGATAACATCATCGACATTTGAGAACGCTTGATTATATTTTTTCTGAATATTTATCAGGTTTCGTGCTGCCATTATTATTTCTGAGACATTCGATAAAGTAGAATTTTCAAGAACAATGCTTTGATTTTGAATGAGCAAAATAGTCTCTAGATAATCAGCGCCGGAGTTCCATGCGTCATGAAATTTTTCTAAAGCTCTCTCGATGGTACTAAGCATTTTTAATTCTGTAGAGCTTAACGCCTCATATTGTTTGGGTATGTCATCATCGTCATTAACTATTGAGCGCCCGATTTCGGATAACAAAGCGCATAGCAGGCCAATGTCGTGTTCTTCTTTCGATACTCTAAGAGTGCTGGAAATCTTCGAAATTAGTGATGCGAGAGTTGTCGTGTATTCTAGCGGATTTATACTATTTATCTCTCGTGAAAAAAATCTATTTCTTATAAAATCATCCAGTAAAATTTCACCCACCACATCTCGACATTGTGGCAAAGTTAACTGATCGACGATTCCAAAAAAAGGACTAATTAACCGCCTGGTTTTATTTGATAGCCCACCAACCGGCATTGTTCTCACGATATCAGACGGTAAGTCTGTTTTTCTCCAGCTTTTTAGAAAGTATGCCGGTTCTCCGAAGTCAACAGCTACCAGATCACACGATGCTACAGAATCGATCGGTAACATCTCATAGATGTCAAACGCACCCGGCAGATACACTGTGAATTCCCCGGAAAAGTCGATCAATCTCGCGGCAGTAAAACCACTTTGATTTTCTTCATTCCATGCTGCCGGGCGAATTCTGAATAAACCACGGGCGGATTTTGGTTCACTTGAAACGATTTCATTAACTGTCATTAATTGCATTTTTCTTCTCCTTTGTTTTTGTATTTTTGTAGTAATAGTTTTTTAATTTGCTGCTCATTTGACGGTAAAAATGGGTCTTGTATTGCGATACCAACCCAAGCCTTCACATCATTAAAACACCTTAAAGACATTCCGAGCCGGTTGGCGATGTAGAGAGTAAGTCTGATCTTAAGTAGTTCATACTCAGCATCTGTCAGGCCATCGTTTGGAATCACAGATAGTTTTAATTGAGTCTTCATATTTGTCTCCATATTTTGTTATCACTGATACAGTGTAGACAAAAAGACATGATACAAGCAAGTCTATCTGGTAGACAAATATCTCATAATTTCTGTAGACTGCTATTTTTTAGTGATAAAAGGCGTATACATGGAACGGATACAAGTGAACGTGCGTATAACAGCAGAGATTGCAGAGGCGTTGGATGAAAGACGCATGGAAATGCGTAAGACATTTGGGAAGATACCGAGTCGATCAGAATTGATACGTATAGCGATCGAAGAGTTTCTAAAGGAAAAGTGACTTTTAGCTGACTTGTGGGGTAATCCCCCCATTTTTGGTATGGGCCAAAATTAGAAGGTTATACGGCCATGCCAACCGCTGTTTCGGTGTTACTCCGCCCAAGGCCATGTTGGGGCGTTCGTGATTATAAAACCACATCCACTGGGTTGCGTACTGCTGAACTTCTCGGATAGTTTCCCAGAGATACTGATTGAGCCAATCATAGCGGACCGTCCTATTGTAGCGTTCGATAAAAGCGTTCTGTTGTGGGTTTCCGGGGTGAATGTAGTCCAGCTTAATCTCATGTTTTTGCGCCCAGTTAATCATCGCTGCGGAGATGTATTCAGGGCCGTTGTCGCAACGAATACGCTGAGGTTTGCCTCGCCATACGATGATTTGATCCAAGACCCGGATGGTGCGCTCAGCAGGTAAGGAGAAATCAGCCTCAATGGCTAAGGCTTCACGATTAAAGTCATCATTGATGTTCAGTAGCCGGAATCTACGGCCATCGCTGAGTTCATGGTGCATGAAGTCCATCGACCAGGCTTCATTGATGGCTTTAGGTTGAGATAGTGGCTCCGGCTTATCTCTGACTATCCGCGTTTTCGGCTTGATTCGAAGGTTTGGCGCCAGCTCTCTGTAAATCCGGTAGACGCGCTTGTGGTTCCAAGCAAAGCCTTTCACATTCCGAGAATAGAGGAAACATAAACCAAAGCCCCAGTTGCGTTGCCACTGGGTCAACTTCAGCAACCAATTGGCAATCTCCTCATTCTCGGGACGGAGTTTGGAGCGATAGCGGTAACAGCGCTGGCTGTTCATAAAAGCTTGGCAGGCTTAGCGGATACTCAAGCCTTTCTCGGTTACGGCCCGCTTGGCGAGAACTCTTTGTTGAGCGCGACCTGCGCAACTTTCTGCATTGCGGCATCCTCGCACATGGCTTCGCCCGTGCCCGCTGTGACGACTGCGGCCACGATTTTCTGATCGCCTTCAGTTGCAAGAGCCGGGGCGTCTGCGCCTCCTGCAATACGAAACGCATGGTACAAACGGCGGCACATCTGGTGGAAAACGTTCTGCCCGAAGTCCCGCTGCGACAGGTGGTGGTCTCCTTCCCCAAGTGGCTGCGCCATTACCTCCACCATGACGCCCAACTGTTCAACCGCGTCATTCGCATCGTCCAGAGCGAAACCGAACGCGCCCTGATCAAACACAGCCCCGATGCGCCGGCCGGTTCGCGCGGCGGCGGCATTGCCTTCATTCACCGTTTCGGAGCCTCGCTCAATGTGCATCCGCATTTGCATCTTATTGTCATTGACGGCGTCATCGCCCGAAGCGATGAGTCCTTGTGTTTCTATCCGACTCGGCTGACCCGTGGTGACGTTGAGACCCTTCGCGAGGCGATTCGCCTGCGCGTGCTGCGCTTGTTCAAACGCCGACGCCTGCTGGATGCACACGTGATAGACAATCTAAAAGCCTGGAGTCACGGCGGCGGCTTTAGCATCCATGCCGATGTGCGCGTCCCCGCGCATGACAAACCAGGCCGCGAACGCCTGCTGCGCTACTGCGCCCGCCCCATCTTTGCCTGCAAGGACGCAGGTAAGGGGCGTGAGCAGGAGCGCAAGCTTCGCCAGTGAGCGCCTGACCTGGATCAGGGAAGGGGAGCGGCTGCGTTACCGCCTCACCAAGCCCGATCTCAGGGGCCGGACCGAACTGACCCTCACGCCAGACGAATTCCTCGATCGTATTGCTATGTTGATCCCGCCACCGCGCAAAAATCGGCATCGCTACTTCGGCGTTTTGGCGCCCAACTCTCTCTGGCGTAAAACAATAACCGCTCGGGCCGGGTTGCCGATAAAGACCAGCGTTCCGGAACAACAGGTCGAATCCGCAATGCCAGACAACGATACGGAAAAGGGCAATGCCGCGATCAAGTTCGGCGTTAGCCTCTGGGCCATGTTGATCACGCGGATCTACGAGGTCTTTCCACTGACTTGCCCTCAGTGTGGCGCAG
>JANTGD010000362.1 GCA_024763135.1 Thiotrichales bacterium
TCACCAATAAGGTGACCACGAGTTTTTCCGATTCACCATGCACACCAATATCTTACGCGTCTTTTTTGCGCCCAACTGAGGTTTTTAGGTTGAACGCGAGCGCTGTAGCTGCAACGATTGCCTATGTGAGTCAGTGGCGCGGTTAATTCAGGCGCTTTTCAACCAACGTTGATGTGAATAGACGACGTTTGTTTGGATATCGCCCTGCGGGTGCAGCTCAACCGCTCGATAGGCAGGTGGCGTAGGAGTGTAACAAGGCAGTTCGCTACTGGGTTCAAACTGAAGGCAGGTAGAGGGGGTTCCCAACACGCGCAGCCCTTCCAATTGTCGATCGAGTTCCTGATGAATATGACCACAAACGATCAGTTTGACCTGAGGCCAAGCCTGCAACCGTTCCAGGAGGTGCTCGCCATTGAGAATCCCGCGGCAATCCAGCCACTCACTCCCTATGGATACCGGATGATGGTGCGTAAAGATTGCCACATGATGCGTGGCGTAGCGCTCCAGCAAACTCGCCAGCCACTCTATCTGATTGAGCGAAATCTCGCCCCAACTCTCACCGGGGACAGTAGAGTGCAGAAACACCAGCAGCCAACCCCTTGCTTCAATGTATTGCGGCATGCTGATGACCTGTCCATCCAGCTGCGACTTGAGATGGGGCACATGATCATGATTCCCCGGCAGGCAATAGACGGGTACGCCCTCGTTGCCCAGTAGGCGACGGAAAGTTGCGTAGGCTTGGAGTTCCCCATCCTGAGCAATATCGCCGGTCACAACCAATGCATCAAAGTGAGCCTCATTGATTTGAATATCGTCCAGCACGGTCGCCAGTGTCGCCTCGGTATCCAGCATCCGACAGCGTCCACACCACCCCAAACCTACCCCTTTCTCGGCCTGAAGATGCAGATCAGTGATCTGAATCAGGCGCAGCGGTTCGTGTTCATCCCGCCAATCCATACGCTACCCCTTGCTTTTTTTATACTCTAAGCGATGTTCCCCAGCATTATGGTTTGTCGTTCTGCAAACCCTAACAGCTACACAGCTGCTCGCGGGAAACCTTTTTGTCCGAGATTAGCGCACCGGTCATGCGTTGCATCAGTGATTACGGAATGTTTAATTGGTGCCCAACCCTTTAGTATTAGAAGGCGAGGGATTTTTTGTGCCATGACGGAAACAACGCTTGATACTCCACGGACGCTCTCGTTATCCTCCGCGGCAACCCTAACAGATAGATGTAAAACTTTAATGACCCTGTTCGCATCCTGAGCAAAAATCTCGATTGAATTTCTCGCGCATAGGGCAGATCATACTCGGTACAGCCATCTAAGTTGCAGCAGCTCTTACTCCGCCAAAGTAACTGCGCGACGCCTCAGTTTCAGTCACTAAAGGAGCAGACCATGTCCATCTCACAGACCGTCGATCGCTTTCTGAAAGAAAAGGACGTGAACTACCAGATTCGCCATCACCACCATACGGGATCGACCCTCGAATCCGCCTATTCTGCGCATGTACCGTCACACCAGATCGCAAAAGGTGTTTTGCTCCGAGATGATCAAGGGTACGTACTCGCGGTATTGCCAGGGGATCGCAATCTGGATCTTGAAACCCTCCGCTACGCAACCGAACGACCGCTGGCTTTGGCAAGCGAAGAAGAACTCAGCGACGTCTTCGATGACTGCGCTGTGGGTGCCGTACCTGCTATCGGCCCGGCCTATGGACTGGAAACCCTGGTCGATGAACGTCTGCTGGAGGAAACAGGTCTGTATTTCGAGGGTGGTGGCCACAAAGAACTCGTCTACGTGGAAAAACCGGAATTCATGAAACTTATGGAAAGCGCAACGTATTGGAATCTCAGCAGCGGCATTGATGAATGAGTCGGCATGTCAATCCCATTGTCGGTCCGGATCAAACAGCTCAATCCAATGCACCACCGGGACCTGCGCCGATGTCTGCAAATGCGTCTGACACCCCACATTGGCACTGGCGATCAACGCCGGCTGATGCGCCTGCAGCGCGGCCAGCCGTTTCTTGAGCAAGCGCTGCGAAAGCTCCGGTTGCAGCACTGAATACGTACCAGCCGACCCACAGCAACTATGCGCATCGGCCACAGGTAACAGTTCGAATCCCGCCCCCTGCAACAACGATTCGACCTGCCCCATCAGTTTCTGCCCATGCTGCAAGGTACAGGGAGAATGATAAGCGATACGTTTAGGCGCGCTCGAGCCGATGCGCTGCAAATCTTCCACCGTAATCACTTCGCTCAGATCCCGCGCGAGCGACGCAATCCGCTGTGCCTTTTCGGCGTATTCTGAATCGTCACGAAAGTAATCACCATAGCGTTTGAGCATCGCGCCACAACCGCTGGCCGTGGTTAGGATCGCCTCTGCCCCCGCTTCGATCATCGGCCACCACGCGTCGATATTGCGCCGCATTTGACGGCGTGCGGGCGCGAGGCGTGACATATGTTGATCAACAGCCCCACAACAACCCGCCGCAGAACTGCTGCGCAATTCGACCCCCACTCGCTCCAATACCCGTCGCGCCGCGACATTGGTTGCGGGCGTGAGTACCGGTTGCACGCAACCCTCGAGCACAATCATCTGGCGCGACTGGGCTTTGGGAGTATAGGACTCAAGGGGCACCACTGGCTCACGTAACTTGACGCGGAGTGTTTCTGGCAAGACGGGCTTGAGCCATTGGCCTAGCCGATAACTCGCCTGAAAACGTTTGGAATACGGCACAATCGCAGCCAGTCCCCAACGTTGTAACCTTTCCTTCAACGGTCTCCTGACGCGCGCCTCAGCAAAACTTCGCCCGATCTCGAGCAGTTTGTCGTATTCCACACCCGACGGACAAATTGTCATACAAGTCAAACAGGTCAGACAGCGATCCAGATGTTGCTGTGTCTCACGGCTGGCCTCCCCCGTTTCAAGCATCCCCTTGATCTGGTAAATGCGTCCCCGCGGTCCATCCAGCTCATCACCTAACTCCTGATAGGTGGGACAGGTTGCAGTGCAGAAGCCGCAATGCACGCAACTGCGTAAGATCTGCTCCGCCTCTTGCCCCTCGGGACTGCTGCGCAAAGCCTCAACGATATGTGTTTCCAAACGTAGTGATTCCTCAATTCGATAGTACTAGTGACCGCAATTGCCGTCGTTATTCGTCGTTGCATAAATACTTGCAGGTCGTTTAACTCCCTCCCTTTTCGACAGCCTCGTGCAACACAGGGACGTGCTACCAGAAACAACGACCACAAGTCGTTGTTTCTGTCAGGAAAGGAAAAATCACACTTTTTCTTTCCGTGTGACGCAAAATCCTGGACGGACTTTTTTGCGACACCCTCTTTAAGTGCGAGGAGTTTGATGCGCAAGAACTGATGCAACCATTAATACTACTAACTCAAGTTTCGGAGTTCGTATCCCCCTCTCTCCCAGGGAGAGGGTTGGGGTGAGGGGATTTTAAGCGTGAATGATTTGATTGAATGCATTCCCTCATCCTGTCCTTCTCCCCGAGGGAGAAGGGACGCTCTAATTCAGTGCGTAATGATATTTAAACTCCGAAACTTGAGC
>JANTGD010000363.1 GCA_024763135.1 Thiotrichales bacterium
GCGTTATATCCGGGGCTGGGTTCTTTTAAGGGTTTCCTCAACTGGACCAAAGAAAACCAGTGGGAAAAAGAGATGGACAAGGCCAGCGCTGAATATGGCCCGGTGTTCGCAAAATTCGCCGATCAGGATATACCGACGCTGGCGAAAAACAGCGAAGCATTGGATATAGGGCGGCGGCTGTTTCTCAACAATTGTGCACAATGCCATGGTTCCGGCGCGGATGGTAATCCTGGGTATCCCGCGTTGAATGATAAGGATTGGTTATGGGGTGGTACACCTGAAAAGATCGAAGAAACCATCACTAACGGGCGCAATGGCATGATGCCCGCATTTGCGCCTGCGGTGGGTGGTGAAGCAGGTGCAACCGCCGTAGCACACTATGTGGCAACCTTGAGCGGACGTGAAAAAGGGGTCGATCCTGCTTTGGCGGAAGAAGGCAAGGCCAAGTTCAATGCGGTCTGTGTGGGTTGCCATATGCCGACTGGAACGGGTAATCAGATGTTGGGTGCGCCCAATCTCACCGATAAGGTCTGGTTATATGGTTCCTCTATAGATGCGATCAAACAGACCGTTATGGAGGGGCGACATGGTGTGATGCCATCTTTTAAGGATTTTTTGGGTAAAGACAAAATCCATTTGGTGGCCGCTTATATCTATAGTCTGTCGCAAGAAAAATGATCGATTGACCGACTCGAGTGCGATCATTGGAGAAGCCCCGCTCAGGGGCTTCTTTGTTCGTGGCGCCTAGCGTACCTCGGGTCGAGCCAAAAAGAGTAACTGCAGTAAGGGTCTTTCACTATGACAAGCCAGAATTCCAAAACCGAATCATCAGGTGACAAACCTTCTATGGAAGAGTTTTATGCCAAACGTAAAAAGATCTATGTGCGCAAGGTGCATGGTGTGTTTGCACGGCTACGCAGCTTGGCTGTCATCGTATTATTTGCGATTTTTTATGGCTTACCGTGGATTAATTATGGTGGGCACCAGGCGGTACTTTGGGATCTGGAGCACCGTCAGTTTCATGTTTTTGGAACAACGTTCTGGCCACAGGATTTTTTCTATCTTGCGGTGATTTTTATCATCATGGCCTATTTGCTGTTTTTTGTTACAGCGCTTGCAGGCAGACTTTGGTGTGGTTACGCCTGTCCGCAAACAGTTTACACTGAGTTTTTTATGTGGGTGGAACGGCTCATTGAAGGTGACCGTCCACAGCAAATGAAGCTCGACAAGATGCCCTGGAATCGGGAAAAAATCCTGAAAAAAGCTAGTAAGCACCTTATTTGGATTGCGTTTTCCTTATTCACAGGTTTTACGCTGGCAGGATACTTTTTCCCTATTCGTGAGTTGTTGCCGGCATTAGTTACGGGCACTGCGACAGGTTGGGCAACATTTTGGACATTTTTCTACGCATTGGCGACCTGGGGGTTGGGGGCCATGATGCGCGAGCAGGTATGCACTTATATCTGTCCTTATGCTCGTTTTCAGAGCGCTATGTTCGATAGAGATACCCTGATTATTTCGTACGACGAGGAACGTGGCGAACCACGAGGCCATCGCAAGAAAAACATGCCTGAGGAGGAAGCTGCCAAGCTGGGTGATTGTGTCGACTGCACCATGTGTGTTCAGGTCTGTCCCACGGGAATCGATATTCGCGATGGACTACAGTATCAATGTATCGCTTGTGCAGCCTGCATCGACGCCTGTGACGAAATCATGGAAAAGGTGGGCAAGCCCAAAGGGCTCATTAAGTACACGACCGAGCATGCCATGCAGGGCAGGGAAACAAAAATACTGCGCTTACGAACCTTAATCTATGCCACGATATTGGTTGCATTGGTGGGTGGTCTGCTGTACTCCGTCAGTCAGCGCGTACCGTTGGAACTGGACGTGATGAAAGACCGTAACACCCTTTATCGCGAAAATGGCGAGGGGATGTTGGAGAACGTCTATATTATGAAAATTGCGAATATGGATGTTAAGGATCATACCTATCAACTTAGTGTGAGTGGCCTGGATGGAATTTCGCTACTGGAAGATGCCGCTCAGCCGATCCCGGTAAAATCCGGAGAGGTATTGACCAAAATCATTAAAGTAGAAGTGGATCCTGGCAATGTCCCTGAAACAACCAATGATATTGTGTTCCATATTCAGGCGTTGGATAATCCTGAGCTTGTCGATGATCAAAAGTCCCGATTTATCGGACCCATGAGGTGAAGCTATGAGCGTCTATCAAACTTTGGATACAAAGCCCTGGTATAAGTACTTTTGGCCATGGGTCCTGATCACGATTCCTACGCTGACCGTGATCGCGTGCATGATTACGATTGTGCTGGCTATTCGTTCTGAGGATGGGCTGGTCTCAGATGATTACTATAAGGAAGGGCTATACATCAACCAAACTTTCGCACGCGACAAGCGCGCGGCTGAACTGGGTGTGATGGCGAATGTGCAAATGGAAAATGAGGGACGCGAATTGCTGTTGCATGTGGATGGCACGCAGGTACAATTGCCTCTAAAACTGAGCCTGTTACACGCAACCCGAAAACATCAGGATCAGGTTTTTATGATCAATGATCTATCTTATGGTCAAACTAGAATTCAATCCTTGCCTTTGTCGGCCGGTAAATGGTATTTCCGTCTCGAGTCTGAGCCAGGTAATTGGCGCTTAACGGGGCAAATGCGCTATCCGCAGGAAAATCGGGTGAGTATGCAGCCGAATGTGCATGGTGACTAAGACAATCTATTGTAAAGTATCATGCAGAATGCCCCAGATATTATGGATCAACATGCGGCTTGCCCGAAATGGCCCCAGATCTTGCCAAGAGACTCGTAATATCTGGGGCACTTCCCCCTGATTAAGGCAGTACTTTGTTCCCAGGCAATTTCTTCTGCCTTTTTCTTTTTCATAAGGTTCAAAAACGATCGAGTACTGCGGGGTCGTAATCTTCGGCGCGGATTTTATAACCACAGGCTTCGATTTTTGCCTCTAGCTCGCGCAACGAACGTTCGAGATCATCCAAAGTGATAGTGTTATCGTCGAGGGTATAAAGCTGCTTGGAACCCTGATAACTGAAATACAGAGCAGTCAGAGCGTCTTTATCACACTGTTCAATGGCGGCGTTGAGTTTACGTTGTTTGCGATAGATGCGGTTGAGCGCTTGTTTGAGTTCCCAAACATAGACGATTTCACGCATAAAAGGGTGCCTCCGGTAGTGGTTGATGACCACCACGATGAGAAAGACAGTAATTCCTACCCCGGTAATGTTCAGCAGGAAATGCGAACCCTCTCGGTCGCTTAATAAATAAATCAAGAGTTGGGAAATACCCAAAGCGCCTAATACAAGCGACGCGATAACCACAATTACTAGTTGGTTAAAATTTTTTTTATACTTCTGCTTGTCGATATTTTTGAGCTTCATTGTGTGTCCCGGAGGCTGTCTTAAACTTAGAAAAATCACTTGATCGCGAAAAAAGACGTGTAAGCAATTGGTGTGAATGGTGAAACAGGAAAACTCGTGGTCACCTTATTGGTGATGAGAGATTTTCCTGTTTCGCCAGGCGCGTC
>JANTGD010000364.1 GCA_024763135.1 Thiotrichales bacterium
ATGTCAACTTCAACGCAGACGGTACGGTTGCGAGCTGCTCCGGTACACCTCACGTTTTGCTGGGGGACAGCTTTCGGCGCAAGAATGAGGCCGGCGACCGCGTCGAGCTTGAAGGTGACGCCCGCGCCGCTGTACTCGCTGATGTAGACGCTGCTCCCGAGCTCTCCATCGTGACGCCGGATGCCAACGCCGAAACCCTGTTGGGCGGCTATGCTTCCCAAGTTGAAGAGCTTAAAACCACTGTCATTGGCTCCGCAGAAACCAACCTGTGTTTTGAACGGATCCCTGGCCAGGGGCGCTCAGCCATCTGTAATGTGGCAGACACTGCATCAAACGGCAGCGACATTTCCAATATCGTCGCTAAGGCCTTCCGCGAAATGAGCATTACCTCAGACATCGCGATCCAGAATGGCGGTGGGGTTCGTACTGATATCGCGCAGGGTGACATTACCATCGGCGATGCGTACCTGCTCCTGCCTTTCGCAAACACCTTGGTTGAACTCGATATGACTGGTGCAGAAATCTCCCAGGTGCTTGAAGAAGCGATCACCTACGCGCTAGATCCGGAAGGCTCTACGGGTGCTTATCCCTATGCTTCCGGCCTGCGCTGGGATCTTGATCTTTCTAAACCGGCTGGCGAGCGGTTTTCCAATATAGAAGTCAAACTCAAGTCAGATGCAGACTGGTCGCCCATCGATGCCGCCACCACTTACAAAGTCGTCACCAACAGCTTCGTAGCTGGAGGCCGCGACGGCTATTTAACCTTCGGTACGGTATCTGATGATGGACGCGCACTCGACACCTATCTCGACTACGCACAATCCTTCGTCGACTACGTCAAGGCACAGGGCAGCATCTCCAAACTGCCGCTGGAGGAATACAGCACGCAATCCTTTGTCAACGCGGATGGTGTACTCCAGTAAGAATTCGCTGCCACGCAAAACTACCCACTTCCGAATCAAGGCTCGGCAGATTCATCTCGCGGGCCTTCTCCATACAGAAAAAGGCCTCGTTATGAATTCAACCAATCACTCTCGCCGAAACTTCCTCAAAGGCATCGCCACCGGCAGCGCCCTAACCGCTACTGCAGCTACGCTCACAGCCTGCGACAACAATCATGCACCGGCCACTGCTGTTGCATTTAATCACGGCATCGCCAGCGGAGACCCGCTCGCCGATCGCGTCATTCTCTGGACACGAATAACTCCAGAGACTGATGGCGAATTTTCTGTGGACTGGGAAATAGCCAGTGATGAAGCCTTTGGCAACATTGTTAATTCAGGCAATATAAAAACCAGCCTTTCACGGGACTACACCATCAAGGTTGATGCTGATGGGTTGGATGCAGGCACCACGTATTTTTACCGCTTTTCTGCCAACGGCGCGACCTCCGCTATCGGCACAACTAAAACACTGCCCACTGCAGAAACGAACCAGGCTAAACTGGCAGTTGTTTCCTGTGCTAACTATCCGGCGGGTTATTTTCACGTCTATGGGGAAATCGCGAAGCGCGATGACTTCGACGCATTGCTGCATCTGGGAGATTACATTTACGAGTATGACAAAGATGGTTATGCCTCAGCCGATGCAGAAGCACTGGGCCGTGTCAGCATACCTGCAACGGAGCTGTACAGCGTCGATGACTACCGGCAGCGTTATGCGCAATACCGAGGGGATGCCAATCTTCAGGCAGCACACGCTAAACTCCCCTTCATCGTCGTATGGGACGATCACGAGCTGGCGAATGACGCTTATGCCACCGGCGCAGAAAATCACGACCCGACAACCGAAGGCGACTTTGTTGAGCGGCGCGCTAATGCGCTAAAAGCGTTTTTTGAATGGACCCCGATCCGTGAGCAAAACGATGGTTCACAACCGCAGAAGATCTACCGCGAATTCGAATTTGGCAATCTGCTGAGCCTCTACATGCTCGATACACGGATCATTGCGCGCGATAAGCAACTCGACTACGCGGACTATATTGACCCGGCCACCGGGGCGTTCGATGCGGTGGCATTTCGAGGAGACCTTACCAGCCCGACACGTCAATTACTTGGTCAAGAACAAACGGATTGGCTTACGCAATCTATGACGCAATCCACTGCAACCTGGCAGGTACTTGGCCAGCAGGTATTGATGGGACGCATGGATATTCCCGCTCCAGTGGCGATGCAGACCATCAGTTTCACCAACTACAGTCTGCTCTTGCAAAAAGCCGCCACCACTCCTGAAGCGCTGACGGAACAGGAAAGCGCTATTCTCCAGCAGCCCTCAATCCCCTACAATCTTGACGCCTGGGATGGCTATTTTGTCGCCCGCGAAACCGTGCTCGGTGCAGCGCGCGCTGCCGATAAAAACCTTGTCGTACTCAGTGGCGACACACATAACGCCTGGGCGAATGATTTATTGGATATTGAAGGTAATCAGGTCGGCGTTGAATTCGCGACCTCATCAGTCAGCTCACCCGGCCTCGAAGCTATCCTCACCGAGGAAGACCCAACCGCTCTCGCTACCGGCCTGACTCAGCTGATCGAACCCCTGCGCTACGCCAATACCGCCTTGCGCGGCTACCTGACAATAACCCTATCACCTGAAGAGGCGTTGGCTGACTGGCGCTTTATAGACACAGTGAAATCTGAGACCTTTCAAATTGCCACTGATCAAAGCAAATCCCTTCGCGTCCTGCCCACAGCAGGTAATCGTCGTATTGTTTAGTGGCCCTCAAATGGTCCAGTCCAAGACAAGGCGCACTGCGCCGGGAATGGCTCGGCCTTTCCAGACAGTGCAACACGGTGTTGGGCCATTTGAGGGGCTCCCGAAGGTCCAGTGCACAAGCCACGCTGGACGGCGTTGCGTTATAATAAGAAGGCTGTTCAGGTATCGAACTAATACGATAGATTGAATCGCTCCAAGCTTGCCTTTAGGAAAGATCCTTATCAAAAACAAACACAAACAATTAACTGAAGTTAAAACGGTGGCCGAATTTGAAGGGGGATATTGGTATGCCATTGAGCTTAAGCAATTTGCGCGAGATATTGGTGTAGCCAATAGCAGCAGGCTACGGAAAGATGAGCTGGAAGAGATAATCAAGACTTATATTTATTCTGGCGATCTCCCGGATAAAAAGATGTCATCCACAGCGAGAAAGGACAAAGGCGATAAGCTGGCTTTAACGGAACAGGTCCGGAACTATATCAGCAATAAAAACACAAAATCTTTCATTATGGCTGAGGCACTAAAGCTTAGCCCCGGTCTGCCTAAAAAGTCCGGAGTCTGGTACTGGACAAACCGCTGGCGCGAGGAGCAGTTAGAGAAGAAACGTGCTATTACCTATCTTGACTTGATAAAACACTTCGTCGAATTAAGCGTCCAGGAAGAGAGGCTGCCGCAAATCCCGTCTGCGCGGTTTAATAACTTTATTACCGATTTTATCGCTGCGGAGGCCGGCAGCAGGGAGGAAGCGATTGCAGCCTGGGAAGCACTTAAAGAGCTTGATATTCCGAAGAACTATGCTGCATGGTTAAAGCATCATGCATA
>JANTGD010000365.1 GCA_024763135.1 Thiotrichales bacterium
AAAACGAACCACAAGAAAGGGCGACTCGGTCGCCCGCCTTAATCTGCGGACACGGTGCGGGGGAAGGGGGAATCAAGCCTGCCGGCTCATCAGGCTGAGCCCGACATTGCCGGAAAGAACGATGTTAGAGCTTTACAGATGGCATTGGTATTTTTGCCGGTCTGTATTTATTGCCTCACCACACTGTGATGCACCGCAGTTCTGAATATGAGCTATTTCGTTGCCACGTTAGAAAACCACGCATAGCTCTAGGTATTGCATGAATCAAGACGTCCTTCGGTTTGGGGGGCCGTCCGTTGGGCGAGGTTACAATTTCGATAGGAGCTAGATTAACCCAATGACAGACAAAACCGTGTTGGCGAAAGCCGTACTCCGAGATCCAGTTCACTTGCTTGCGTTTGGGGGTGGTGCGGGTCTTGCACCGAAGGCGCCGGGAACTTGGGGGACGATGGTGGGGGTTGTCTTGTTTGTGTGGGTGGGCGATTGGTCTCCACACTGGTATTTGCTCATGTTGGTAATATTGTTTGGTGTGGGTGTGTGGATTTGCGGTGCATCATCGAGGCGGTTAGGGGTCCATGATCATCCTGGTATCGTTTGGGATGAAATTGTTGGCTATCTTGTCACGATGTATGCAATGCCGGTGACGATCGTCTGGATATTCGTTGGATTTGTGTTGTTTCGGATTTTTGATATCTGGAAGCCCTGGCCCATTGGACGGCTTGATCGTTCCGTATCTGGTGGATTGGGTATTATGCTGGATGACCTGGTGGCAGGTTTGATGGCCTGGATGCTGCTGCAGATACTGCTGTACTTAACGTCTACCGTTTAAACGCGGGTCCGCTGCAGGAGTGCCTCATCGCTTTCCTGCTGGCCTTGGTGGGAGGGAGTGACCGAAAGCGTTCAATACGGCGTGATCAGTCTTGGCAAGGGAAACGAGCACGACCTGACCATGCCTTGTCTTGAACGCTTTCGATTGCTCTGGATCCGTCAGAGCACGCTTTTCGGAGTGCTGGGTTTGACACGTTCTCTCCGACTGAATGAGTAGTGATCATTCCGTAGTCGGCTCAGCTTTGCTACCATGTGTTGCCATTAAGCAACAAATCTAGCCTATGCCTGTTCGTACTCGTTTTGCCCCCAGTCCCACCGGATATTTGCATATTGGAGGTGCCCGCACTGCGCTGTTTTCCTGGCTGTATGCCCGTAAGTATGGCGGCCACTTTATATTGCGAATTGAAGATACCGATCGAGAACGATCCACTCAGGCGTCTGTCCAGGTAATACTCGATGGTTTGGCCTGGTTGGGCTTGGAATATGACGAAGGGCCTTTTTTTCAAACCCAACGCATGGCGCGTTATCAAGAAATCATTCAGCAATTGCTCGACACGGGACATGCTTATTACTGCTACTGCACCAAAGAAGAGCTTGAAACAATGCGTAACGAGCAGATGGCCCGTAAAGAAAAGCCACGTTACGATGGCCGCTATCGCGATTTCAAAGGTACGCCACCGGCCGGGATTGATCCAGTAATCCGGTTCCGCAACCCGCAAGACGGCGTTGTCGATATTCATGATCTTATCAAGGGGCAAGTGACAGTGGCGAACGCGGAATTAGACGATCTCATAATCGCGCGTTCGGACGGGACGCCCACCTATAATTTAACGGTGGTTGTTGATGATATGGACATGCAGATGACGCATGTGATTCGTGGTGATGATCACCTGAATAACACACCGCGACAAATCAATATTTTTCGGGCCTTGGGTGCGCAGCCCCCCCAGTACGCGCACGTGCCGATGATTCTTGGGGAAGATGGCAAACGTTTATCCAAACGTCATGGTGCCGTCAATGTCATGCAATACGCCGATGAGGGTTATCTGCCCGAAGCCATGCTGAACTATCTGGTACGCCTTGGATGGAGTCATGGGGACCAGGAGATCTTTTCGCTGGAGGAAATGATAGCGCTCTTCGCTCTGGAGGATGTCAACCGGGCGCCTTCTACGTTTAATCCTTCCAAACTGTTGTGGCTTAACGAGCAATACATCAAGAAAACTTCATTGCGTCGTCTTGGAGACTTATTGCGCGATAAACTGGAAGAAATGGGTGTCGATTTAAAAGGAGGGCCAACCCCCGAAGAAGTGGCAGAAGCGCTCAGAGATCGCAGCAGCACCATCAAACAGATGGCCGAAGCCGCAGTCTATTTTTATCAAGCTCCGAGCGGATACGATGAAAAAGCTGCGCGGAAGCATTTTAAAACGGGCACAGCCCAGATACTTTTAGATTTGGCCGATGCCCTTGAAAAAGCGCCTGCCTGGAATGGTGATACATTACATAGGATGGTGGCAGAATTTGCGGAACAGCAGCAACTCAAAATGGGTAAGGTGGGAATGCCGCTGCGTGTGGCGCTCACGGGCGGCTCGAATTCTCCCGATATTGGCATTACGCTGGCACTCGTCGGGCGGAAGGAGTCCCTACGACGAATCAGACAGGCCGCGCAATGGATTCAAGCCAAGCAAAGTCAGTGATGCGGCTGAACACCTGCGAGAGTATACGTGACGATGAATGTAGAGGTACTGACACGCTCTATCAGTCTCAACGCCCACTTTTTTGCAGGGCACTCTTGTCAGTGGTTGCTCAAAGAATCGCGATGGTGTGGACAGGGCGCACAGGCATATCAATCCAGTTGACAAAGCGCAGGTGCTCGAGTAGATTACGCCCTCCGTTTCGGGGCTATAGCTCAGCTGGGAGAGCGCAACACTGGCAGTGTTGAGGTCGGCGGTTCGATCCCGCCTAGCTCCACCAGAATGCTAGTAACCAAGTGAGTGTGCAAAAGCTCGGTAGAATAACAGCAATTATCAGCGGATTGGTTACTGCGATACTCATCGTAGTCGGATTTTCGCTGATGCTAACGGGATATCCAGAAGCAAAATATTTTCTGGGTTTGATACCAGTAGGATTTCTAGGCCTTTTTACTGGTGTCGTCACGGCTTTTCTGGCCGCAGAGCCACGTGCTCCGCAAGACAGAGTCGAATAAATTACCTCTACAGCGTCCCCTTCGTCTAGAGGCCTAGGACTCCGCCCTTTCACGGCGGCAACAGGGGTTCGAATCCCCTAGGGGACGCCACTTTATGTTAAGGCCTTGGTTTTTACCAAGGCCTTTTTTTATGGTGCAGGCAGCGCGAGACGATCACGAGAATAGCTCACTCCGGAGGCACAGGAGCTTTAGTCCCTTGTCATGGCTCTTGATTCGATAAATTAAATAGCCTCGTGAGTTGGAACAATCGCCTCACAATCTCACCTGCATGCCCCTGCATCTGGCTGATCGAGAAGGCGTCAGCCGGTGTAGGCGCGGGATTTCGTATGCATCTCCAACATCTCCAAACGCACGTAATGCCCCGTGTGGCCACTGCTAAGGTGACATGCAGCCCTGCGCTGCTGATTCAACCTAAAAACCTCAGTTGGGCGCAAAAAAGACGCGTAAGATATTGGTGTGCATGGTGAATCGGAAAAACTCGTGGTCACCTTATTGGTGA
>JANTGD010000366.1 GCA_024763135.1 Thiotrichales bacterium
CATCACCAATAAGGTGACCACGAGTTTTTCTGATTCACCAGGCACACCAATTGCTTACGCGTCTTTTTCGCGCCCAACTGCGGAATCTAGGTTGAAGTCCCCGCAGCGATGCGCCACGCGACTTCGCAGTCTATACCGTCACGCTGCATTTTCCCACTGGATTCACAGGCTTTTGTAGGCACCCGGGGCAAGAACAATGTCGATATCGGTATAAAAAAGTGCATCACTACCCAGCTCACCCCTGAAATGCACCAGCGCTGTGTTAACAGGCTGTTAAGGAAGCTCTGATCAATTCGTAACACGGCATCTTGCGGCGTAAAATCACCCAATTCTGCGTTGCCGATCTTTGCTACAGCCCGCAACTACGTGCACATCTTGGGGCGATGGGGTCAAAAGCACGGGATTGTATCGCCTGAGGCTCGTTCAAAAGGTCTGTTAGAACGGGGGCCTATCGCAATGCCTCGCAAGCAGTCCAGGCACGAGGCGCTCACTGTGCAGCGACCAGAACCTTCTCAAATGGATAGTCGAAGGAGTAACGTACAATGTAGCAAGCGGACCACGCAGCCGTTTTGCAACATCGCCTTGAGGAGGCTGTTGCAGCAGTCCATCCGGGACTTCGCAACACGGGAACAGGAAACCATATGATTTTTCCATTTACCGTATAAACAACGACTTGCCACCGGGGTTTTGGACAACACGTGCAGGTACTGCATAGGCATATCGAACAGCGAACGCTTTTGCGACACCTTCTTGTGCAATCTAGGGTTATTACTAAATATCCTGACGTCAAGACTGGTTTTATCCAATAGTGGCTCCTATGATGCTGCGCAAGCGATTATCCATCAAAATCATCAAGAGACCCCGTCATGAAATCGAAATCTCTCAGCTTGACTCTGTTGACCGTCACCAGCATTGCGCTCCTGGGTGCTTGTTCAGGCAAGCAGGAAGCACCCGAAAGGGTCGTGAGTTTTTCTAAGGAAGTGGCCCCCATCATTCAAAAAAACTGCCTGGAATGCCATATGCCAAACGGCCCGGGAGAAAAAGCCAGTGGCTTATTGATGTCCTCAGAAGAAAAACCCGCAGAGGTCAACTATGACAACCTGATGAAAGGTACCCGATTTGGCTCGATCATAGTACCCGGTGACTCCACCAGCAGTACGCTCAACCGCCTTGTGGAGGGACGCGCGGACCCATCGTTGCGTATGCCACATGGTAAAGAAGAACTCAGCGATGCGGATAAACTGACCCTGAGGCTGTGGGTTGATCAAGGCGCTAAAAATAACTAAAGGCGCACTGTGGAGTCCTTACCGACCCCGCCCTTTGAAGCGCCAGTAGGCCCTTGCCGACAAGGGGCCTAGCTGCGCGGGCCAATGCCAATGACCCATCAATCGGCGCGCCAGTATTGGTACAAAAATCCCTCCGCCCAAAGGCTGCGGCAAGAGGTATGCGCAAGGGTCACGTTTGTCTCATGGCTTCACTTATGGATTGTCTTAATAGTTAGTGTGCGGCTGCATCGGAACTCAACGCGGTTAAAAACGTCAGCGAAGGCGCAAAGAAACTCACCCCTGTCACCGCAGTGGTGAAATCCATTAAATGATCATAATGACCCTGCGCGTCTGCATAGATCATTCGATCGAGCATGACATCGAAGGGATGCGGATCATGGCTATACGCGATAAACACTAAACCCGCTTCATCGATAGTCCCATACGGCATGCTGTGGCGAAGAATCTCCAGCTCTTCCCCCTGCTCTTCGATGACTACACGACTGATATGCGCAGTGGGTGGCTTGAGGTTTTCATCCAGCTCTACATCATCCGGCTTGCTCCGACCGATCACCTGCTCCTGGGCATGAACCGGTTGTTGCTCCCAGAGATCCAGGCTGTGTACATAACGCTGCATATTGATGTAACTCCCACCCTCGAAGCTGGGATCCTCCCGTCCAACTAACGCCACTGTCGCACGCTCGTCACCTTCCGGGTTCTCGGTACCATCCACAAAACCAGTCAGATCGCGGCTGTCTAAATAACGGAATCCTGCCACCTCTTCCACCAACGCCACATGCGGCGTCAGTGCCTGCCAAATCCTACGCGCCAGAATAAAATTGAGGTCCACCCGCTCTGAGCGGATATGCAGCAACAAATCGCCGGCAGTCGCAGGTGCCTGCCGGCCTGCTTGTTCACGCGCTTTGAATACCTTTAGTGCCTTGGGCATTGCATCCCCCAACAGCGCTGGCCAAACTTCCGCACCAATCCCCACAACACTCACCAGCATCGCCGCGGGATCAATCGCGCCGATTTCCTGTGTCATGGTGTCAATTTGCGACAAAACCTTGCGTACTCCCGCATAAGACGCTGGCTGCGCCAAGATCTTGGCTGTTACAAAAAGGGCGTGTTGATTGGATTCTGGAAGTATTCCGCTTTGGGGCTGCATTTGAAACTCTCCTGTTTGACTTGGATTGAGGCTCGGGCGTGCGGGTGGACACTCAAAGCCACCATCTCCGCCGATCACACAACAGCACTGTCGTATGCAGGGTTATTCTAGGAACTTCTCTAGTACCTGGCTAATCGATAAATCTAAACAGCACGATCGTTCTTAGCTATAATTGGAAACGATTCTACTTCGCAGACCGAGACCGACTCATCGTCTCATTACTAACATTGACTAAGGAGACTCCTTAATGAAACTGATCACTGCGATTATCAAACCCTTTAAACTGGATGATGTGCGCCAGGCACTCTCTGCAATCGGTGTACAAGGCATGACCGCTACCGAAGTCAAAGGTTTCGGCCGCCAGAAAGGCCACACCGAACTTTACCGTGGCGCAGAGTATGTGGTTGATTTTCTTCCTAAAGTCAAGCTCGAGATCGTGGTGGAATCGGATCGCGTGGAGGATATTGTCGAGGCCATACAAACTTCAGCCAATACGCAAAAAATTGGCGACGGCAAAATCTTCGTTTCGAGTATCGAACAAGCCGTACGCATACGCACCGGTGAAACGGGTCCCGAAGCCCTCTGATTCTTTAGCACCACACCAGTGGAGCCTGTCCGAGAATTGCTCACCTACGGGGGACGCGTGGATTGAGGCCCTTCTCCCGACTCAATTTATAACATTAGCCCGGGTAAAAAACAGAGCGCGCGGACTGTGCTAGCTAGAGTGGCTGTAGAACGACTACAGCAGCGTCTGGCTGCCTTGCCGCACACCAGCGCGTTGTGTCTTAACACGAGCTATTTTATCGCCAGGTTAATAAGACAATCGGTAGTCGAGCCTCAATCATCCGGTCTCTGGGCGCTCAAATACAAAACGCACCTGCGCAGGCACAGCCGTGCGCTGTCAAGCCGGTGCAATACCCTGGATAAGTGCCCAAAGACCCACCGGCTGGGAGCGCTCCAGACTAGGGCTTGGTTTCGGCCCTAGTACCTCGTCCAGTTTAAAATGACGGACTCAGCGCTTTTGTGATGCTGCGCATCAAGGCGCAGTGCGCAGGCAATGGCAGCGTCCTTGGCAA
>JANTGD010000367.1 GCA_024763135.1 Thiotrichales bacterium
GCCCGACTCTCCAACGCGCTGCGTTCATCCTCTAAAAACCTGCGAATCTTGTCGGGGTTGGTAAACCAAAGCACGCCTTCGGTAAAACGCTGCAGCACCTGCAATGAGAATGGTTCAGAACTCGGCGTCCACAGCAGCTTCGAGATAATGAATGCGTGAAATTCACGAATCGCCTTGAGCAATTGGCGACTGGTTTCTTCAGTAGAAGACAACCGCGCAACATAGGCACTGTCCACGCGCAGTAGATCAACCAGCGCCGCCTGATAACGGTTGAGTAGCTCACGCGCTTGCTGCTGCAGCCGCGGATCTGGCGTAGCGTCACTGCTGTCTGCGCCATCTGCTAAGCGGCGTAACAGCTGAATGTCCTCATTCCCCCCGCGAATCTGTTCATCGAGTTCGAACTGGCGTAACACAGCTTTTTTCAGTTCGCGCTGATAGCCAAGCAATTCTCGGCTCAACTCGGCAGTCGCGGGCAAGCCCATACGCCGATTACGCAGCAGCTTGGACAGCTGACCACCGGAGGCTCCCAGTTCAATCGCTTGCTGCAATCGCTGACGATCGGCTTGGAGCTGTGCCAGCTGACTCTTAATCGCTTCGAGGCGCTGCTCAAGACTCGCACTGCGGGTGATTAGGTTCGTTTGCTCTCGACGCAGTCCAGCCACCTTGTCCGCCAGCGGTGCTAAGCTGGGATCGAGCTCGGCGCTCTGCGCCTGAACCGTCTGCTCGGCTTGCTGCGCCTCAGTCACTTTGCGTTCGGTAAGTAAGCCTCGCAACAGATCGACGTCCTGCTGCAGACGCTGTACCTGGGCAGCTGCCGCGTCACGCTCCGCCTGGGCCAGACGCGTCAAGAGATCCAGATTATCCTGACGCAGTTGCAGCCAGCGGATCCGGCTGTCCAACCACTGTTGACGCACATGTTTGAGTAGTTGTTGTGGGCTTTGCTGGACTGCCTCTGGTTTTGCGAGATTATCCTGCGACACGAGTTGATCCAGCTCGCTGCGCGCCTGCGCCAGTTCGCTGCCACCATTTTTAGCGGCGGCCAGATAGCTGGTCAAGGCCGCTTCCTGTTCGCTGAGATCCCGTTTGGCACGCTCCAAGGCGGTTTGCCGCGCGGTCAGTAATTGTTTCAACGCATCCGTAGTTTTTTCTTGCAGCGCCTCTGCTTTCAATGCCGGCTCGGGTTGTGCATGCTGCAACTGCTCAATGCGCTGTTTACTACTGGCAATGGTATTACGCAATGCAGCCAGGCGCGTCTGTAGATCCTGCGACTGCGCCAGCAGTTGCTGCGCTTGATCGAGCACTCCCAGTGCCTGCGTACGTTGCTCTTGCGTGAGTGATTTGTCGTTGGTGACTTGGCTGCGCGCCGCACTGAGCATGCGCTCATCGACACTGAACGCGTGCTCACTCGACTTACCCGACGATTTTGCCAGTACGCTGAATGACGTCAGTAACCAGCACAGTAGCAACAGCAGGTTTACGGCGATTTTCCAAGCGTCGCGAGCGCTCAGCGAGGGGTGACGGCATGCTTGCGCGATTGTGTTCATCAAAGACTCTGATCACCAAGATATTGGGTTCGCAAGGCCTGCCAGGCAGGATCCTCCAAGGCTCTGAGCAGGGCCTGATCGAGCGGGTGGATGAGCGGATTACCCAAGGGTAAGGCAAAGCCATAGTTCTGCTCAGCAAACACGCCCGGTAGCACCTCAATCTGACCCTGAAAATCGCGGGTGGCTTCGTACAACAAGACGGGTTTGTCGTGCACCATGGCCTGCAGCTCTCCCCTTGCCAAGGCCTGCAACCCTCCCTGCAGTGTATCAAACCCCCGATAACGGATATGCGCTTCATCGAGATACGTAGCGCTCGTGGTTCCCTGCACTGCCCCCACGGTCACCTTGGGCAGATCGCCCGGCCCGCGAACTTCCCCCTGCAATCCCAGTAATGTCAAGGAAGAGGCAATCGCACCGGTAAAACCCGAGATCATAATAATCGCGGCAAACATCCAGATCGTGGCCACAATACGCCCGCCGAGGGTTACCGGGCTTTTATCTCCGTAACCCACCGTCGTCATGGTGACCGCGGCCCACCAGAAACCGCTACCGATACCTTTGCTGTCATTGCTGAACTGCTTCGCATTGCGATGCCGCTCGAACCACCAAACCACAAGCCCTACGAAAAACAACAACGCAGCCAACCCGCCCACCAGCGTTAGCAGACCGCTGGCAATCAGACCGCGCAACACCGCCAGCAAGCTGCTACTGCGCTGCTTAGGGACTGCAATCCCCAGCCCTGAATGATAATAGGGTTGAGTAAAATCGACCTTTTGCAGCCGCTCCGCGGTGATCGAGAGCGCCCCAATGCCGATCTGAAACTCACCACTGGCGAGCCCGTCAAACACACCGGTAATTGAATCCACCTCAACAAACCGATAACGAAGACCCAGATCCTCTGCCGCGACCCGAAACAGATCGACCGCCATGCCTTGGAAATGGCCAGGCTCCGAAGGCAACGCAAAGGGCGGCGCCGGCTTGACTGCCACTGCCAGCGCGTCTGCCTGTACGGTCGCAATCCAGAGCAACATACTGGCAAGCGCGCATACGATAGGGATCTGTTTCATTCGCAGATGACGTTATCTCTCTTGTGAGGGATCGATTTTATCCTGTTTCAATCATACCTGCTGGTTTCAGTTTCGCGATGGAAATAGCGGCACGCCAAATTTCAGCCAAGCGCTACAATGGCCACCGTCATGCGCAAGCAGCGTTGGCGTTATTTGAGCGTCATCCCTTTGACGTCCATTGTCCGCCATCCATGAAATTACACCACTGAGGAAATCCGTTTTCCGACCTCTGTCAGACCCTCGTGAGTCAACTCACAATTTTGCAAGCCAGCGCCATTTTTACGCCATCTCGCTATTCTCAGTCGAACCCAGCCGCCGTATACTCATTGCCAGATTAAAAAATACAGATAACAAAAATATTTTGGGCAACGTTACGCGGCTCTCATAAAGATTCAAACCGCTGGGCTTTCGAATTATTTTTCGAATATCAGACATCCCGTCTGGCTGTCTCACTGAGCACAGTCCCATGTCCGACCCACAACCGAAGAATAGGGAATTTGGGGAAAACGCTCGGTTGCTTCGTTATTTCTTCCTCAGCATTGCCAGGACGCATAAAAAAACTCATGTGTAACGTTTTGTTTACAGTTGCATTCGCAGCACTGTGATAACGAAAAACAAAACGACCAGCACCGAAGGCGTATTGCAGCGGTACTGGAAACACTCAATGGCCACACAGGTGGTCGCACTGGAATCCAGTGTCGCAAAAGAATTTGCAGCTACAACTCACAGGACGTGAGCATTGCGATGATCCAGTCATTGGCGCAGTGATCGACAGGGCACTAGTACATCGCCAAGCCCAAACTGTCTGTATCAGTGAGTCATCAAGGGGTTAGATGTGGTTTTGTTTTTATGAATCATAGTGGTCCTATGGTGATTAAAAACAAG
>JANTGD010000368.1 GCA_024763135.1 Thiotrichales bacterium
ATGCCGCCGCTACACCCGAATATGCCTATCGAGGCCTGGACCGCCTCACTGAGCGAAGCCTTTGAGAAACTGCGTAGTTACACTGACAGTGAATCAAAAATAAATCACTACGCCGCAACCAACCCGGCAGAATTCTTTGCGGTTTTAACAGAGTATTTCTTTACTGCGCCCCAACTCGTCAACAATGACTATCCGGCAGTCTATAACCAGTTAAAGCAATATTACCGGCAGGATCCGCTGTCACGATTCTTGCCGAGGTAAATTGTGCAAGATCCTTTTCGAGAATAATGTGGCGCTATTACCCGAGCGAACAAAAGAACCAATTCTAGAGCTTTCAAGTTAGCCTCTTTGGCCTTCCCGTCTACAGCAAACTATGTAGACTTCTTGTGGAGCCTGGTGGAAAGGAATTTGTAAAGCTGTCATCAAACGGTCACAAAAGCCAACTAGCATAGCCGCAGCTGTTCCTGCAGCCTTGTTTCCAATAATTGATTCTAAATAAACTCAGATTTAATGCGCTGGGATTCTCAATACAATTAATCCAGCACACCTCTGAAATGCCCTGGAAAACCGGTGGATTAAGGCCAATAGGAACAGTTTTAGCATTGGGCTTTACCTATTCTTCTTTAATTGGAGGTTCCTTGTGAACAATCGAATCAGTACGCTCGCCCGCTCAATTTCTTTCGCCCTTTCTGTTTCCTGCTGTGCTACCTCAGCATTCGCGACGCCGTCAGCAGCAGAGCCAGAGCATCATTTTGTTCGGCTATCTACCTTCCCCACTTTTTTAAATACGGATGTGGATACTCAATCTGTTGCCGAAATTCTGGACACCAGCATGGATGGTAATACCGTGGTCTATACCGATGGCAAGGCTGAGGTCATCGGGTTTGTGGATATTCGAGATCGATATCGGCCCAAACCCGCAGGCATTGTTAACCTTGACGGAGAGCCGACTTCAGTTGCTGTAGCGGGGCACTACGCATTGGCGGCGGTTAACACATCTCTCGACTTTGTCAATACGGGTGGAGAGCTGGTGGTGATTGATATGTCTAGCCATGAAATCGTAGCCAAGCACGATTTGGGTGGCCAGCCAGACTCGATTGCCGTAAGTCCCGACAAGCGCTACGCCGCAATCGCTATTGAAAACGAGCGGGATGAAGATTTGGGCACGGGAGAGCCTCCGCAAGCACCTGCGGGATATGTCATGGTTGTCGATTTGGAAGGAAAGCCGCAAAACTGGCAGTTGACCAAAGTGGACGTGACCGGCCAGGCACCATTGTTTCCTGAAGACCCTGAGCCGGAGTATGTATCCATCAACCATAAGAATATCGCAGCGATCAGTTTGCAGGAAAATAACTATATAGTGCTGATTGATCTTGCCAAGGCCGCGGTCGTCGGTGGATTTGATGCAGGTAAGGTCGATCTCGATGGCGTGGATATCAAAGAGGAGCGGGTTATTAGAATGGATGGCTCACTTCAGGATATTCCGCGTGAACCGGACGGCGTGACCTGGATTAGTGATGACTTAATCGCCACCGCCAATGAAGGGGATCTCTATGGCGGTAGTCGCGGTTTTTCTATTTTTGATCGTGACGGCAACTTACAGTATGACTCTGGTACTGAGCTTGAGGAGTTGGTGACATCGGCTGGCCACTATCCTGACAAACGCTCTGAAAATAAAGGCAATGAGCCGGAGAATGTGGCGCATGCAAAAATCGGTAAAGACGAGTACCTGTTTGTTGGCTCCGAACGCTCTAGCGTGATTTACGTGTATACACTGGACGCGCAGCATCAGCCGAAATTTCTGCAAATGTTGCCAGCCGGTGTAGGCCCTGAAGGTTTGGCGTTAGCGCCTTATCGAGGGTTACTGTTGGTTGCCAATGAAGTGGATGCGCGCGATGACAAGATTCGCGGCTCCATTTCACTCTATCAGCGTCTGCCCTGGGCGTCGGAGTATCCGACCGTAGTGTCTAAAGCGGAGGATGATGGTAAGCCGATTTCCTGGGGTGCGCTCTCTGGTTTGAGTGTGGATCCAAGTGATGACGATACTTTGTACAGCGTTTCGGACAGCTTCTATAAAACCAGCAGTATTTTTAAACTGGATGCCAGCCAACAGCCAGCGCAGATTGTTAAAAAGATCCCTTTGCGTGACAGCATGGGTAAACTTGCCGCACGTTATCCAGAGCTGGTGAACGAGGACGGCACCGCACATCTGGATCTAGAAGGAATTGCAGTGCGCCAAGGCGAGGGTTTTTGGGTGGCTTCAGAGGGGCGCGGTTCTGTCGATGATGAAAAGCGGCCGGTTGAGTTTGAAAATATGCTGGTCCAGGTTTCTTCAGATGGCGTAATCGAAGACATTGTCACGTTGCCCGTGTCGGTCAATCAGCGTCAGCATCGTTTTGGTTTTGAAGGTGTCGCCGTGGTTGGCGATGCAGAGTCTGAAACTCTCTTCGTCGCTTTCCAACGTGAATGGGTGGATGATCCAAAAGGACTGGTGCGCATCGGGCGTTACGATGTGAGTGCGGAAAAATGGTCATTCTATTACTATCCGCTCGATAAAGCCGAGTCTCCCAATGGTGGCTGGGTTGGTTTATCAGAGATTAGCTATGTGGGGCGTGACAGCTTCCTGGTGCTTGAGCGCGATAACCAGGCAGGACCGGATGCAGCAGTCAAGCGAATTTATGAGGTGTGGCTCGGAGGCGAGGGCAAAGCAGACGTTGCCGAAGGTACGCCCGACTTCCCGGTGCTCAAAAAATACCTCAAGCGCAATGTGATGGAAGACCTTCGCCATACGGGTGGCCTTATGTTGGAAAAAGTCGAAGGCCTGACGGTGCTCAAAGATGGCACTGGCATTATCCTCAATGACAATGATGGGGTGGACGACTCTAATGGTGGAACCCAGTTAATTCGCATCCACAACCTTTTGAAGCAGCGAAACTGGTAACCGCAAAGTCGAGCAAGCAACCCATGTAAGATTAAACCCGCTCGTTAAAACGAGCGGGTTTTTTTATTTCAGATATTCTTATTGAAGAATTAACCGAGCACCGAGATCCTGAACAGGGCGGTTATTGGGATGGTGCATAACATGCAGGAATTTTTCGATCTGCTCCTTGGATGCCGAAAGCGGCTTTTTCATGACAAACCAGCGCACGCCTTCCGTGCAGGGCGGGGTGGTAAAGGAGCCGTTAAACCGGTAGTAATCCTGATCTTTTGGAAGCAGGCTGCTGTAATCAAGAGTGCCGTCGAGTTCGGCATGCTCCTCTGCTTTTTCAGGCATATCCGACCAGACCTTTTCTAAAACCGGATTGGCCGCGCCCTCTTCAAACATAACTGCAACCACTGCATAGGTTGGTTCCCCGGGAATTTGATGCACAAAATGCGCCTCTAACGGGAAATGCTTGCCATTAACCGTGTTTTCGCTGGGCGTGTGAAAATGAAATTGTTTCAGAGCAAAGGTTTTGCCTTCAATAGCGATGCTGCTACCCTCGCTGATGTCAAC
>JANTGD010000369.1 GCA_024763135.1 Thiotrichales bacterium
ATCCGGGATAGCGCAAACCATATTAACGGTTGTTTCCTCAAGGTTTGTCCGCTGTTGTGCCGACAGGGCGTATTCACTGATCAAATCCCGAAAAGCGTCGCGGCTGGTCTGTTTTCGCAGGATTGAAGCGATATGCGCCCGTATCTCTCCGGTTAGTGGGGAAGCATTTTGCAGCAACGACTGTACATCGAATACTTGATAATCGTCTGTTTGTGTCTCGAATAAATTCGTGTCGCCAGTCAACTCGTGCAAAATGTCAGCTGCATCCGGGTCTGTTTGCTTCAAATTATTTGTAGCCTGTTGAATAGCCAGAGTGAGTGTCGGGTCGTTTCTTTCATCCAGTATTTGCACCATGACTTTAGCCGCACGGCGAATCCACTCCAGTCGTTCAGGGTGGCCCGGTGGATAGCGCTGGTATTCTGCGAGGTAATGTAAAAAACCGGACAATTGACGCATTGCTCCGTGGTTGGAAGCTGTGCCATTCGCCAAATCTTCGGGAAGATGCTGACTCCAAAGCTGGTCTGCTGAAAGCGCAATCCTCGGGATGGCAAGCTCTGGCTTGGCGGGATCAACGTCGACCCATAGTCGCTCTTCCAAGATACCTGGCAAGGCAGGAGAAGGACTGCCTGCCTGACTATTCCCTAGCACCAGAGGTATGATAAGGCAACCCGTCGCGACTGCTTTCTCAATTTCCTTTTTAACATTGTCTGATGTGGCTGAATGTTCCGACCAAAGCAGCAAAAGTACATCCGTATTTTCTATCGTTTCGTCGATGCTTTGCTGAATCGGGTCACCCGGTAGTAATGCAAAATAGTCAACCCACACAGTAAATCCTGGAAAGGTATCAAGCTGCTCAGCAATTTTTTGAGCAACAGCTTTATCTTGCCAGGAATGACTAAGAAACAACGTGACATCTTTTTCCATACCAATATCCGTGCAGATGATTTTTACCAGAACCGCCTTTTTCAAGCATAGTTCAAAAAGTAAAGATGCAACCAGATAAGTTGGCTGGGCGTTACAGAACTTTCCGCTCGACCCATTAGGAGCAATGATCGTCGTGCTGTTTAGCGCTACGTTCAGTTCGATCGAAAAAGTACTTGACCTGCTTGCGCGATGTTTGTAACACCCTGGATAGACTACACTCAGTACCTACTTCGATAATTCGGGGCCGCAATGACTGATGCCAACAAAAAAATCTGCTTCGTTGATATGCCGTTCGGCAATAAGGCTGATCCTAAAACCGGAATTGAGGTTGATTTTGATCAGGTTTATGAGGTGGGTGTTAAGCCAGCTATTGAGCGGACTGGATTGCGGGCTATACGCAGTGATGAGGAGCGAACGGGCGGGATTATACACACCGCAATGTTCGCTCGCTTGCTGCTGGCAGAGTTTGTGATCGCGGATATGACCACGGCAAACCCAAACGTATTTTATGAGTTGGGGGTGCGCCACACGGCTAAGCCTTACACGACTATCCCTATCTTCGCGACGATTGGTGCGCCACCTTTCGATGTGAATATGGTGCGCGCTATTCCCTATGATCTGAGCAATGGCAAGTTGGATGAGGAAGCGGCGGCCGCTTTAATTCTGGCGCTCAGCAAACGGATCGAGCATGCGATGACCGGACCGGTTGCGAAGGACAGCCCTTTATTCGATCTTTTTCCTGACTTTCCAGGAATCGAAATCAGCCATGAATTAACCGATGTGTTTCGAGATCGGGTTCAGTATTCGGCACAAATCAAGCAGGATCTTGCGAGAGCGCGAGCCCGGGCTTCCAATGCGGAGTCACTGGAAGCGATCAAAGGTATTGCGGCGGCACAGGGCGACCCAAAATCGCTGGAGCGGGGAGTGTTGATCGATATTTATCTGAGCTACCGGGCAGTCGAAGCCTGGGATGAGATGATTGCCTTGTATGAGCTCATGCCGGCTGATGTACAGCACTCGGCCTTAGCAAGGCAGCAGCTTGCTTTTGCGTTGAACCGCCGCAATCTGCCGGGTGACCGGGAGCAGGCAGAGACTCAGCTCAAACAGTTGATTGCAGAACAGGGTGAGAGTGCGGAAACGCTGGGCCTTTTGGGCAGAATATATAAGGACCAGTATCGCGATGCATTAAATGATGAAAGCTTCACCGCAAGCGTTTATCTCGACATGGCAATAGACGCTTACATCCGGGGTTTTGAGGCTGAACCAGCTGATTATTATCCCGGGGTAAATGCCATAAATTTGCTGTTGCAAAAAGCGGATAGCGCAGCACTTAAAGAGGTTGAACGACTCTCACCACTTGTGACTTTTGCCGCTGTGCGGCGTGGCGGCGAAAGCGCGAGCGACTATTGGACGGTGGCAACGGTCATGGAACTGGCCGCCGCAAGCCGGGATTACGATCTCGCGATACGCTGTCTGCCTCGTACACTGGTGTTGGGTAATGAAAGCTGGATGTTTGAAACGACAGCCAAAAACCTGCGTTTGCTGCTAAAACTACGAGCAGGTGAAGACGGTATTGAGAAGGTTGAACACATAACCGCAGCACTGGAAGCCAGAGCGGCTGAAGTCAAAGGGGAATAGGGGGTTCTGGCTTCAGAGTTAATGTGAAAATTCCTGTTTTCACTTCGTATTGGCGTTAGGCTGCTTCATATACCATGAGCAAGATCGCTAATCGTCTTATTCGCGATGAGTTATTAGCAATGCACAGGAAATTATTTAAGGCCGGGTAGTTTCGCGAGCAGGTTGGGTTGGCGGAACACGCTGACGGAAGTTGCAGCAGCCGACAGTTTTCATTTAATTTTCAGAGCCCACGGTTTATTGGGATTTTCGGGTGAGGGTTGCGTAATTTAATTGACTCGACCCCGGTGTGCGGTACCATCCTGTCATTTTGTCGCTGGAATTTGAGAGCGAGAATTCTGCCTCGCCCAGCCCGATGACTTTAAATGCTATCTTGCCGGGCATTTTGATCAAAACTTTTCCACTTCCCCGGCCTTTTCCCGGAACGATTACATTGAAGCGGTTCCCTGCGACAGGTTTGAATTGAAAGCTGAGTTTACCATTTTGGCTTTCCCAGGTTCCCTGAATACGGGTCATCAGTGGGTGCAAGGCTTCCGGTTGACCGGATGGCTGTCCGTCAGGAGCCGGTTTAGGCAGTGGGGTGGTTTTCTTGCCGAAATCGCCAAACATCATGTAGCCAATGCCCGCGAACAAAACCAAAGCCACTGCAGCGGCCAAAGCGCGTTTTCGCCAGGCATTATTTATCGGCGGATCCGGAGGTAGTGGTTTACTTTCGGTTTGTTCGGGTACAAACATGCCGGGAACCTGGGAGACAGCGTGAATCAGTGCTTTCACATCGTGTTCCCACCGTTGCTGACGGTCTGAGATATCGTGCTGCTGAATCTCACGTAGCCACTCAATATCACCCAGATCCAGGTCATTTTCCAGTGATGCGCCACCAAGGGTGACCGGAAATATCGTCACGCCATTT
>JANTGD010000370.1 GCA_024763135.1 Thiotrichales bacterium
GCTTGCCAAGGACGCGGCCATTGCCTGCGCTCTGCGCCTTGATGCGCAGCATCACAAAAGCGCTGAGTCCGTCATTTTAAACTGGACGAGGTACTAGGACGCAATGTGGCCAGGCGCAAACGCAGGGCCTCAATCCAAATGGCATTACCTGCCGAATTCAAATGCAGACCATCGCCATCGTAATAACGCGGTGCCAGATTGCCTGATTTGTCCATGAGCAGCATATTGATATCAATAAAACGACAACGCTGATCTGCAGCGCAGACCTCCATCAGGCGCGCATTCAAATCTGCGATCCGGGCATTACGTCCTTTAAATGCATCGATCAAACGCTCATCTACTGGGAATACTGCCGTCATCAAAACGGGCCGATTGGCCGGCAATGTTCTGAGAATCTGGCTATAGTTCTGGGCAATGGCAGCGTTGTCTCTGCGCCACATGTCATTGAAGCCCGCAGCCAATACAATTGCGCGCGCCGTTTTCAGTGATGTGTATTCAGAAATCCGCTGCAGCATGCCATAGGTCGTATCACCGCCAATACCGTAGTTAATGGCGGGATTGGCGACCGCTGAAACACAAAGCCCCTGGATGAAACTATCGCCAATAAACTGCACTGCACCTGGCGGCGCATTACCGCTGATGCGCTTGTGGTAACGTAGAATTCGCTCATAGAAGGGGGTGATTTCCCCCACTTCTTCCGAGACGACGCCAACTTTTTCCTCGAGTTTGCGAAACGCATCGGTCTTAATCAAAGCGGCAATCAGAGCCATATGAATGGCGATGATATAAATAATGAGTGTCTGTCTTTTCATAAAAATCGATATCCGGATGCTGACCGTTTAGGCGGGATGGGCGACTGACGTGAATCCGTCATCGCTAGGGCTGCAACTGCAGAACTGATGGCAATGTGAAAATTCCAAGGAATCGACTGACAGTCATGGCAAGGTGTCGCCAATCCCGGTATATCTCCGCCGATGTCTTTGAATCTACATACAAAACTGTTTCTAACATTATTACTGACCCTGTTCCTTGTCATTTTGGGGATGGGGTTCTTTATTCAATGGAGCTTCGATCGCGGGCTTGTCAATTATGTCAACACATTGGAGCTGCAACGCATCTCCCCCCTGGCCGAAGCACTGGGTGATGATTATGTCCAGCATGGCGGCTGGGAGCATTTAAAAGACGACAATTATGCCGCATGGCGAAGTCTTCTGCGCCGCTATCTGTTTCCGGGTCAACACTACCGTCGCCAACCCCCGCTGGAACCCCTCGCACCTTTCGCACCCGCCGCGCCACTAACCAGCCGAAATCCGACCAGCGGAGACGAGCGCGCGTTACGACCACCGCCGCGAAATCTGCACAAACGCCTGCAGCTACTCGATGCCGACAGGCACCTGATCATCGGCAAATCAACACTCTCTTCAGGGGCCGCCGAGCTGGAGATCGTCCATGCTGGCAAACGCCTGGGCACCCTGCAAATTCGCCCCCAGGAAGAGCTCTCCGAGGTCAATGATCTGCGCTTTCTGCAGGCGCAAACCAACGCCTTTGTCTATATTACATTGGGTATGGCGCTGGTCGCAGCCGTGGTCTCGTGGTTGATCTCACGCCGCCTAAAAGCCCGCCTATTACCACTCACGCAGGCGACCCGAAAATTATCCAGCGGAGATTATGATATTGAAATCGCAACCGAACACCACGACGAACTCGGTCAGCTCTCCGCCGATTTCAACCAACTTGCGCGCACCTTAAAGCAACATGAGCAAGCCCGCCGCCAATGGGTGGCCGATATCGCGCACGAACTGCGCACCCCACTGGCGATCCTGCAAGGTGAGATCGAAGCGATGGAAGACGGGATTCGCCCCCCTAGTCCGCCCCATCTCGCTTCGCTGCACAGCGAGGTCAAACATCTCAGCGCCTTGGTCAATGATCTTTACGAATTGTCGCTTTCCGATGCCGGGGCGCTCACCTACCGAAAACAAACAGTCGATCTCGGCACGCTACTGCTGGAGTGCATCACACGTTGGCGCAGCGAATTCGACCAGGCAGGCATCGCACTCGATCTTGCACTCCCCAGTGGTCTCACGATTTACGGTGATCCCGACCGGCTCCAACAGCTCTGCGCCAACCTGCTCAAGAACACCCTGCGCTATACTGATGCCCCCGGCCAGTTGGCCGTACACCTGCGACCCAACGGTGAACATGCGCAGCTGCACTTTGCTGATTCGGCGCCCGGCGTACCCCCAGCGGAACTGGAACGAATTTTTGAACGCCTCTATCGCGTCGAAAAATCCCGCAGTCGCGCCTTGGGTGGCGGCGGCCTGGGATTATCCATCTGTCAAAACATTGTGACCGCGCACGATGGTAGCATTCACGCAGAGCACGCGTCCCTGGGCGGTTTGAAAATCGTGATTGAATTACCCCTCATGCGCTGAGATTCAACAAACAGCCTGTTAAAGGAATTGTTATGGGCCAAACTATTCTGATCGTCGAAGACGAACCCAAACTCGCTGAATTACTACGCGATTATTTGCAACAAGCTGACTACGAAGTCAGCTGCTTACATGACGGCCGTGAAGTGATTCCCTGGGTACAGCAACACAACCCTGACCTAATCCTGCTCGATCTCATGCTACCGGGGAAGGATGGCCTGGAAATTACCAAAGAGATCCGCCAATTTTCCAATGTGCCCATCATTATGGTGACGGCGAGAGTCGAAGAAATCGACCGTTTGCTGGGACTGGAATTGGGTGCCGATGACTATATCTGCAAACCATTCAGTCCACGGGAAGTAGTTGCGCGAGTCAAAACCGTATTGCGGCGCGTGGCCCCCCAAACCGATGTTCGGGCCAATGAACTGGAACTCGAGCCGGATCGATTGACTGTCAGATATCAAGGACAACAGCTCGAACTCACGCATGTGGAGTTCCGGCTGCTCAGTCAGCTGTACAGCCAGCCCGGACGAATTTACAGCCGTGACCAGCTAATCGACAGCATTTACGACGACCACCGCATTGTCAGCGACCGCACCATTGATAGCCATATCAAAAAATTACGCAAAAAGCTCGAGCAGCTCGATCCAAACACCGAATACATCCGCTCAGTGTACGGCGTGGGCTACAAATACGACCCACAACGCCTGCATGCCTCCTAAGCTAAAGGCAGCTCTGATCAATACCTAACACGGCATCTTGCGGCGCAAAATCGCCCGCTTTTGTGTTGCGGATATTCGCAATAAACAGCTGTTACCTGCGATCCGCGCCTTGAACGGGACGATGTTTCACCACAATCTGCTCGCACCGGAATTAATCAGAGCTTCCTTAAAAAAAATCACTTGAGCGCGAAAAAGACGTATAAGCAATTGGTGTGCATGGTGAAACAGGAAAACTCGTGGTCACCTTATTGGTGATGAGAGATTTTCCTGTTTCGCCAGGCGCGTCAAGGGCTTGCGTGGACTTTCGTGATCC
>JANTGD010000371.1 GCA_024763135.1 Thiotrichales bacterium
GTGCGCCTACCCAGGCATGCAGACAGGACAACTGCGCCCGTCATTTTAAGCTGGACGAGGTACTAGTGAGAGCTAGACAACATATCGCTACTCAGCGCAGTAAAAAATTTTGTGTACCTCGAGTACACACGCATTTTGAGCTGAGTTTGTGGCTACTCGTTGTTTAATTCAGGATTGTATCGCCTGAGACTTTTTCAGCAGTCTGGCAGGAGAAAGTTCGCAAGCAAGTGTCGTGGTAGGCCACTTGCTTTGTGGCCTAATTTCCAGGTAACACCCACCGAAGGGGGACAATCTCTCAGGTTTCAGGACAGAGGGGCGCAACATCGCAGTAACACTGCGATGTTGCGCCCCATTTGTTGAATAACTTGAGAATCTTTATGTCTAAACGCACCGCCCTCTACGACAGTCACTTGGCCGCCGGCGCCAAAATGGTGGAATTCGCTGGCTGGGAAATGCCGATTCACTATGGGTCCCAGCTTGAAGAGCATCACCAGGTTCGCAAAGATGCCGGTATGTTCGATGTTTCCCATATGGTCATTGTCGATCTCATCGGACCCCAGGTTCGCGCTTTCTTGTCCCATTTACTTGCCAACGATGTATCCCGCCTGACGCAGCCGGGAAAGGCCTTGTACAGCTGCATGCTGCGTGATGATGGTGGAATCATTGATGATTTGATTACCTATTATCTCAGCGAAGATTTCTTCAGGTTGGTTGTCAATGCGGCAACTCGGGAGAAGGATTTGGCATGGATTGAACAGCATGCCGCCGCTTACGCCGTACAAATAGAAGAACGCTCGCAGCTCGCTATGATTGCGGTTCAGGGTCCCAATGCCCGTGCACGTGTGTGTGAAGTGATTGCTGAGCCTCTGGCGACGCAAGCTGCGGCATTGGCGCCGTTTACCGGGCAGCAGCTGGAAGAGTATTTTATTGCACGGACTGGTTACACTGGGGAAGACGGCTTTGAGGTGATGCTGCCCAATGAGCTGGCACCGGTTTTCTGGCAGCAACTGCTATCGGCGGGCGTAAAGCCAGCTGGCTTGGGGGCGCGTGATACTTTGCGTCTGGAAGCGGGCATGAACCTCTATGGTACGGATATGGATGAGTCGGTGTCGCCCTTGGAGTCCGGATTAGCTTGGACCGTAGCCATGCGGGATGATCGTCCTTTTATTGGTCGTACAGCGCTAGAAGCTCAAAAAGCGCAAGGGGGCTTACGCCGATTCATCGGGTTGGTGCTCGAAGGACGGGGTGTATTACGGGGCCATCAAAAGGTAGTCGACAGCCACGGCCTCGAAGGTGAGACCACGAGTGGCACATTTTCGCCTACACTCTCTGTGTCCATTGCGATGGCGCGCGTACCTGCCGAGTTCAGCGACCCCTGTGAGGTCGAGATCCGCGGCAAGCGGCAACCGGCGCGCAGCGTTAAGATGCCTTTTGTGCGTCACGGCAAGTCACTGATTTGATAACTATCTGGAGATGAAAGCGCATGAGTGAGATACCCGCTGATTTGAAATACAGCAAGTCCCATGAATGGGTCAAAGACAATGGGGATGGCACGGTTACGGTTGGCATTACCGACCACGCTCAGGAGTTGTTGGGTGATTTGGTCTTTGTGGAATTACCCGAAGTGGGGCAAAGCTACGGCACGGATGATGCGGTTGGGGTGGTGGAATCCGTGAAAGCCGCTTCTGATGTCTATGCCCCTTTGAGCGGTGAAATCGTTGAAGTCAACTCAGCATTGGAAGATTCCCCGGAGCTGGTCAATCAAGATCCTTACGGTGAAGGATGGCTGTTTCGCATGAATCTTGATGACGAGTCGGCGCTGGATGAGTTACTCGATGCCGATGCCTACAGCGAAGAAGCCGCAGACTGACAATGCCTTTTATTCCCCACACTGACGCCGATATTGCCGAAATGTTAGGCGTGATCGGCGTGACTGAAATCGAACAACTATTCGATGAAATCCCGCCGGAGCTGCGCTGTAGCTCTTTAGTAGGTGTGCCGTCCGGCATGAGTGAATTTGAAATTACGCAGGATATGCAGCAGCGTGCGGCCAAGGATGCGGGGGGGCTCAATTTTATCGGAGCCGGTGCTTATGAGCACCATATCCCTGCGGCTGTGTGGCAGATTACGACACGTGGTGAGTATTATACCGCCTACACTCCCTACCAGGCCGAAGCGAGCCAGGGGACACTGCAGATCATTTATGAATTTCAATCCATGATGACAGCCTTAACGGCCATGGATGTGTCCAATGCTTCGCTCTATGATGGCGCATCCGCGTTGGCGGAAGCCGTACTGATGGCAGTGCGGGCGAATCGGAAGTCCAAGTCACAGCGGATTTTACTGCCACGCAGCGTGCATCCTGCTTATCGCGCCACGACCGAAGCCATTGTTAAAAATCAGGGAATCGAATTAGTCGAGATTCCGATCGATCCACAGAATGGTCGGATCGATAGTGCAGCACTCGAAAACTATGCGGGGGAGGATTTTGCCGCTTTGGTAATTCCTCAGCCCAATTTTTTTGGAGTGCTCGAAGAGGTTGATCAACTGACCGATTGGGCCAGTAAGCATGGCGCGTTGAGTATTGCAGTGGTGAACCCATTGACTCTTGCATTAATTAACCCGCCTGGAGAATGGGGTGCGCATGGCGTGGACATTGTCTGCGGAGATGGCCAGCCGCTCGGGGCGCCATTGTCATCAGGTGGTCCCTACTATGGTTTGCTCTGTTGCCGGCAAGCACATGTGCGGCAGATGCCGGGGCGGATCGTGGGGCGCACTACTGACGCGGACAATAAACAAGGTTTCGTGCTGACGCTGCAAGCACGTGAGCAGCACATTCGGCGTTCCAAGGCGACCTCGAATATTTGTACCAATCAGGGGTTGGTGGTGACTGCATCAACCGTTTACATGTCGCTCATGGGGCCGACGGGTTTACGCGCAGTAGCCAGCCATTGCTACCACAACGCGCATCAACTCGCTGATTTGTTACAGCGTTCAGGATTTAAACTGCGCTATCAGGGTGATTATTTTCACGAGTTTGTGCTACAGCTCGATCAGCCCGCCCCGCCTGTGTTGCAGCGCATGGCTGAACAAGGCATTTGGGGGGGGTATGCTTTGGAACAAGACGATCCTGATCTGGAAGGAGCGATCATGGTGTGTGTGACCGAGACCAAGCAGGCCGAAGATTTGATGCGCTATGTAGAGGTATTGCAACGCAGTCTTTAAGCAGTAGGCGCAAAATTGCTGCATAGTTCGATGGCTGCTTTGCGTGCAGCTTGCTCGCGCATCAGTCGATTTGCTAAGTGCTGGTCGCTGCAAGATATGCGCCTTGCATGCTGGCTTTTGCTGACACGCGCTTTAACAGGTTGTTGAAAAACGCTCAGCTGGCACGATCCAGCGTTAATTGTGGCTCAAAATGCTCATTTACTGCGTGTAAACTGCGCTTTTTCTCCAG
>JANTGD010000372.1 GCA_024763135.1 Thiotrichales bacterium
GTCACCTTATTGGTGATGAGAGGTTTTTCTGATTTGCCAGGTGCACCAAGAGCTTGCGTGGACTTTTGTGATCCAACTGAGGTTTTTAGGTTGAACGTAACGCTATTCCTACTGGTGACTCATCTGCTCGATGCGTTGTCTCCAGATGAGCGGTGCGCTGTGGTGTACGGACTGTCCGTGGGTGTCTACAGCCACGGTGACCGGCATATCGACCACTTCGAATTCATAGATGGCTTCCATACCCAGCTCTGCAAATGCCACCACTCGGGCTTTGCGAATGGCTTTGGAAACCAAGTAAGCGGCGCCCCCCACCGCAATCAAATACACAGCCTGATGCTCGGCAATGGCTTGGATCGCTTCGGGGCCGCGCTCTGCCTTGCCGATCATTCCCAACAATCCTGTGTGCGCCAGCAGCGGCCGCGTAAATTTATCCATGCGCGATGCAGTGGTGGGGCCCGCTGGCCCAACCGCTTCACCATCGACAGGGTCGACGGGGCCGACGTAGTAGATCAGGCGATTATCGAGGTCTACTGGAAGCGGCTCGCCTTGTTCGATCAACTCGAGCAGGCGCTTGTGGGCTGCGTCCCGGCCGGTCAGCAAGCGTCCGCTGAGCAAGAGCGTTTCCCCGGGTTGCCAAGTCGCGATCTCTTCACGAGACAAGTGTTCCAAATCGATGCGCTTGGCGCCTGGTGCAACTTCGTATGTCATGTCCGGCCAGGCGGTCAGGGGAGGTGGTACTAAGTTCGCGGGGCCCGTGCCGTCCAAAGTAAACTCGATATGTCGCGTTGCGGCGCAGTTGGGAATCAGCGCCACGGGCAGGCTGGCGGCATGCGTTGGGTAGTCGAGGATTTTCACATCCAATACGGTGGTCAGGCCACCCAGCCCTTGTGCCCCAATACCCAAGGCATTGACGCGAGCGTAGATCTCCAGGCGAAGTGCTTCGAGCCTGTTTTGCGCGCCCCGGTCCGCCAGTGATTGGATATCGATGGGCGCCATGAGAGATTCTTTGGCCAATAACACGGCTTTTTCCGCCGTACCCCCGATACCGATACCGAGCATGCCGGGAGGGCACCAGCCGGCGCCGAGTTCGGGGACCGTATCGACGACCCAGTCGACGAGATTGTCGGAAGGATTGAGCATTGCAAGCCGCGATTTGTTTTCCGAGCCGCCTCCCTTGGCGGCCACCTTAAACTCGAGCTTGTCTCCCGGGACGATGCGATAATGGATGACGGCCGGGGTGTTGTCTCCTGTGTTGATGCGTTGTCCGGCCGGGTCGCGCAGGATCGAGGCACGCAGTTTATTACCGGGATCGAGATAAGCCCGCCTGACTGCCGTGTTGATCATGTCGTCCAGGCTGAGATCAGCATGAATGTTGGCTTGCATACCCACGTCACAGAAGACGACAACGATGCCGGTATCCTGACAGATCGGGCGATGCCCCTCGGCACATAGCCGTGAGTTGACCAGAATCTGCGTCAATGCATCTTTTGCGGCGGGGCTTTGTTCCAATTCCCAGGCCTGCGTGACCGCATTTACAAAATCCAACGGGTGATAGTAGGAAATAAACTGCAGCGCATCGGCCACGCTTTGAATAATCTCGTCTTGGGTAATGGTGTTCATGCTAGCTGCCGGTTGCTTAGTGGGTTGTCGGAATGGTCTCAGGTGGCACACTCTCGCGTGAACGCCCTGTAAACATTGGCGCCTTTGCGCGTATAGTCCACGTACGCTGCGTTTTTGCGCCGAGTTTCACCTCGCACTTGACTGTGTCTTATCCCATCGCCGTGATGGAAAACAATTGTTCGGTTACCTGCAATTATAGCGGTAGCGAGACTCACTGAGACAATCCGGAGTAAAATCTCATATAGACCGGCCAAAGACCCGCTGAATCAGGTTTGACGATAGATTGTCTCAGTCAGTGCTCTGTAAGCGGCTCGGTGAGTGATTTCGCGCCGTTACCCTCAAGATGGCGTTAAGTAAGCTCTGATCAATTCGTAACATGGCATCTTGCGGCGCAAAATCGCCCACTTCTGCGTTGCGGATCTTCGCAATAGCCCGTTATTACCTGCGATCCGCGCCTTGAGCTGGACGATTTTTCACTACCATCTGCTCGCGCCAGCATGAATCAGAGCTTCCTTAAAGCGGATGTCGCCATGCGCGAGTCCATGTTTTTTGTTCGTCCAAATAAAACGCGGCAAAGGCATACCGTGTCTGCAGGGCTGGCGAAGAGGGAATAGCCCTGATGGCCCATTTTTCCGCGGATTTTCGTTGCGTATGAGCCACTATTCGCCTCAAATGAGCCAAACAACGGTCTAAAATGGCTTCTCCTCGCCATGGCCCCTGTTATTGGACAGGCGCCTCAGTAAATTACTTGTTGCAAGCATTGAGCGCACGACTCCCGTGGTCTGCCCGAGACGCTCAAGTGAGAGAGCGTGACCCGAGCGGGCGGGTTTTCTGTGCGTTTTCAGCTAAGATAGCGATTTGCTGCGCACGCATAACGTACGACGCGAACACCGATTGCCGAACAACTCAATCCTGGATAATTATTTGTGAGCCTGATTTTTCGATTGTTTTCTGATTCCGACCAAAGCCTGCATCTCACAGCGAACGAGGTGCTTTATCACGCGGGCCAGCCAGCGCCTCAGGTCTATTTTGTACTCAAAGGGCGGATCGCGATCCGCGTGAATGGCCAAGTGGTGGAAAGTGTCCCGGCCGGGAGCATCGTCGGTGAGGTGGCCATGTTGGACAATGGGCTTCACGGCGCAGATGCTGTGGCTGAAACCGATAGCGTGGTGGAACCCGTTTCAATCGAGCGCTTTAAATTCATGGTAGAGGAGACCCCCTACTTTGCTATGGATGTCATGAAAGCAATGGCCGAGCGGATGCATCAACGTTTAACAGGCTGTTGAAAAACGCTCAGGTGAGTGCGAGACAAGGCAAAATCTGGAGAAAAAGCGCAGTTTACACGCGGTAAATGAGCATTTTGAGCCACAATTAACGCTGGATCGTGCCAGCTGAGAGTTTTTCAGCAACCTGTTAAGGCAGCTCTGATCAATTCGTAACACGGCATCTTGCGGCGCAACATCGCCCACTTCTGCATTGCGGATCTTCGCAATAGCCAGCTATTACCTGCGATCTGCGCCTTGAGTTGGAGATTTTTCACCACCATCTGCTCGCGCCAGAGTTAATCAGAGCTTCCTTAAAAGTTTGCTGAGGGCTCGCCTACGCACGAGATTTGAGGCTGTCGCATCCCACCTCCGCTCCGATGCGCCGCCTCTTGGGGCCAACGGAGCGAGACTGCAGGCTATGCGTGATCTCTGCTCCGTTTGGCGATCTGGATTGTCTTAGTTAATCAAGTTTCGGAGTTTAAATATCATTACGCACTGAATGAGAGCGTCCCTTCTCCCTCGGGGAGAAGGACAGGATGAGGGAATGCATTCAATCAAAGC
>JANTGD010000373.1 GCA_024763135.1 Thiotrichales bacterium
ATCACCAATAAGGTGACCACGAGTTTTTCCGATTCACCATGCACACCAATATCTTACGCGTCTTTTTTGCGCCCAACTGAGGTTTTTAGGTTCAACGACAAAGTTCGGCTCACGATGATTACCTCGTTGGATAATGATGTTGCGCCTGATCTTGAGCCAAGTAGCGCGAAAGACAGGCCATGAGTCGTTTGTCTTATTATTCGGAGCGGAAGCATGACAAATAAACAGGATGTAATTCGAGTCCGACCCTTTATTGTAAATTTCAAGTTTCGGAGCTCGTAGCTCTCTCCCCAGAGGGTGTCGCGAAAGTCCGTCCAGGACTTTGCGTCACGCGGAAAGGAAAAAGTGTGATTTTTCCTTTCCTCACAGAAACAGTGCGTAATCGTATTTAAACCCCGATACTTGAGTTAAATGCAACGATTGATGGTCACCCCAAGCCTCTGCAAATCAATAGCTGGGGAAGTGGGCAACGAGGTAATTTTGCGACGCTTCAGCAGCGGGCTTTATAGTGTGTAAGTAAATGCATTGAGCAAGATACCAGGACAGATATTTGCGCCCAGACTGCGGTGCCCGTAGGTGCCGGTTTTTGGGTTGATATGCGTTTGCCGGGTGACGTTTTCTAGATGATCGCCAAAAAAATGATAGAAGCTTTCGTCGAAGCGCATGTTTTCGATGGGGGCGAGGATTTCGCCATTTTCGACCCAAAAACAGGCATATCGCGTCATCCCGGTGATCCGTCCCCCGGGTACATCGCTCCAGTTGAGATAATGCAGATTGGAAAGATACACGCCGGTATCCAACGCTTTGAGGACGTCGCGCTCATCAAGATTCCCGCCGGCCATGACCGGGGCGCGGAGGTATTCCCCATCGGCCGCAAAGTTACTGTCTACACCAAACTCCTGGGCGGTACGCGAGCTGACGAGCGTATGCCGTAGTTCGCCGTTTTGAATCAGTTCAATGCGTTCAGGTGCGACTTCGCCGACATCGTTGAAACGCGGCACCAGACCAGTACTGAAATCTTCGGCCAGGGAAAACTGTGGTGAAAGTGTTACGCCTTCGTGCCGCATGCGCCCAAAGGCGCTCTGCCCGGTTTGCAGCTCCGCCTCGCTCAGACCATGCCATGAAAACATATCCAGCAAGTCGCTCACACCTGCAGCAGCGATATAGGTGCGATATTGACCTGGTTGAATGCGGATGCTGGGTCGATCGAGCAGCGCTAATCGCTCGATCGACTCTGCTAACACGGTTTGATAGTCGGCCTGCCGCCAATCGGTCCCCGCAAAACTGACCTTCACCATGCGTTCCTGCGGATTGACCAACGAGTAATCGAATACAAAATTGTCGTTTTCAAACCAGTGGCGACTGCCGTTGGAATTGGCGTGCCCACGATACTGTCGGCCGCTGGCCAGTAAACCCACCAGATCCACGCCGCTCATCGGAGGGATCAGCTGCGTCACGGCTATGTTTGGCGGTAATAGGTCACCGTGGCGACGCGTTTGGCTGTGCTGGTCTGTCGCTGGTGGCACGATATAGGGATCTTCTGGCAATTGTGCCAATTCCTCACGCAGCCGCTGGAGTTCAGTCGTCAGCTGGGCGCTGTCCTGATGCTGATCACGAGTGAGCGTAAGCGACCCTGAGGCAATACGTTGCCCATCGCTCAAAGCCATTTCCATCGCGGCATCCTCAACGCAGCCGGTTTGTCGGACCTGCGCGCCATTGATGCGGGTAAACAAGCTTTCTTCAGCGCTCAATGACAGGGTTAAGGACTCTTGTGTCTGCAATGTGTTGAGCAGTTGCTGCGACAAGGTTTTAAAATAAGCTTCCATCGCGACTTAACCCTCCCCGCCGAATACTTCGACAGCCTCAAATAAACAAGGCGGTGCGGCGTGCCCCACACGGATCACCTGATTTGGCTCTCCTTTACCACAATTCGGAGTGCCGTAAACCTCGAAACTGGCCGCATTGCCTACCCCTTTGAGACTTTTCCAAAAGCTGCTGGAAATACCACGATAATTGGGATTGCGCACCGTTCGGGTGAGCTCACCGTTTTCGATCAATCGGGCATATTCACAGCCAAACTGGAATTTATTGCGGTAGTCATCGATGGACCAGGAACGATTCGACTCCATCATTATCCCTTTCTCCACGCTGCCAATGAGTTCGTCCAGGCTGTGCTCCCCCGGCTCCATATTGATATTGGCCATGCGATCAATCGGCGCCCGATTCCAGTCACAGGCACGAAAACAGGCGACGCCAGGCACTTCACTGCGTAATTGCGATTCGCGACCGCCCAGACCGGCTTGGAGCACACCTGCCTTAATGAGCCACACTTTATCTGCAGCCAACCCTCCATCATCGTAAGCATACGAAGCCAGTTCATGGGGCACCTGTGGGTCGAAGGTAATGTTCATCAGCGGTGATCCATATTGTAGCTTGCCAAAATCTTCCAGCCGGACGAAACTCCATCCCGCGTAATTTCGCTCATCGCCAAGAATACGATCGATTTCCAGCGGATGCCCGACGCTCTCATGGATTTGCAGCATCATCTGGTCAGGCGCCAACAGCAGATCCCGTGTATCGGTGGGACACTCTTCAGCGCTGAGCAGTTCGATGGCCTGGGCGCCAACCCGTTCACAGCGCGCCAACATCCGGTCTTCATCGAAGACTTCCATGCCAATTTGCCAGCTTTTTGCCTGCATCCCCGCATCAGAGCGTTTCTGCACCACAGGACCATCCTGCGCAACTGCGGCAAAATCACTGGAAACCATAAGAAACTGTTGCTCGATATCGCTGCCGTTACTGGAAACGAAATGTTGCCGGGTGTTGACGATTTTAGCGAAGGCCTGACTGGAAACGATTTTATCGGACACCTTTAACCGTTCACTCGCGCGTATCAGCAAATCATTGAGATCACCCGCCGATAACGCCGTTTCCGGGCGTTCAAAGGGAGACTGATAGCGTCCCTGAGCGGGCGGCCGCGCTGCTTGGGTAAATCGAAAAATCGCGAAAGGCGCTGCGGCGTGCGCCAGGTCCAGCGCCTTCCCCGCCGCGGATTGCACTGCTGAGGGTGTCAGCGTGGGTGTAGCAACATAGGCAAACTGCCCCTCGGCCAGTACCTCCACCATGATCCCGCGACTCGTATTGCGATGATTCGTTTGCGGATGGCCGTCGCGCACCCAGCGATAGGTCGTCGTCTCTTCAACATAGCGCAAGCCTACCCATTCGGCCGGGATGTCTATGCCCTCGAGCAACTGTTTAAGATTGGGTTCATTCATTCCACTTCATCTCCGGAAACTATCGGCCGTTCAACATCGATTATGTCGAGCTAGTACCTCGTCCAGCTTAAAATGACGGGCGCAGTTGTCCTGTCTGCATGCCTGGGTAGGCGCACTTCGCAGGGAATGGTTGTTCCCTTCCCAA
>JANTGD010000374.1 GCA_024763135.1 Thiotrichales bacterium
AACCTAAAAACCTCAGTTGGGCGCAAAAAAGACGCGTAAGATATTGGTGTGCATGGTGACTCGGAAAAACTCGTGGTCACCTTATTGGTGATGAGAGATTTTTCTGATTTGCCAGGTGCACCAAGAGCTTGCGTGGACTTTTGTGATCCAACTGAGGTTTTTAGGTTCAATTTATTGTGAACGATTTGAAGAGCGGGAGGGCTGCTGATGATTGAGGTGCTGGCGATTATTCTGTGCATTGTCCTGATATCCAGGATCACAGAGGAATTTACCGGTATTCCTATCAATCTGCCTTTGATTGCATTTTCTTTTTTTGTCTCAGCGATGTTTCCGGGCGCACTGCAGATTTCTGCAGAAATGTTCGACGAAATCTTGATTATGCTGCTGCCGGTTATTCTTTTTCCCGATGTGATCAATCTGTCTTTGAAGGAAGTCCGAGCGCATTTGTTGGAGATTTTTTACTTAGCGTTTTTGGGGGTGGGGCTATCCTTAGTGCTCGCCGTGTGGGTTGGTCAATACATGTTTTGGCAGCAACCGCTGGGTATCGCCGAGCTGGCTTGTTTGTTTGCTCCGCTATTGGCGACCGATGCCATTACAGTAACCAGCATGGCGGGTAAGTTTGATTTGCCACAGCGTCTAAAAGTCATTGCTGAAGGGGAGAGCTTGTTCAATGACGCGACAGCCCTGATTGCGTTCTATTTTGTGGCGCTACCTCTCCTGGCGCATGGCGATGTGGCGATTGTTTCGGTGTCGGAGACGCTGCTCGAGGTATTTGTGTTTTCCACCCTGATTGGTCTATTGGTTGCTGTGCTGGGGTTTGCAGGCCTCAAGCTGCTCAGAGACCCTATCGAGCAATTTTCGTCTGCTTATCTGGTGGCTATTGGGGCTTTTTTGATTGCAGATCACTTACATTACTCAGGCATTCTGGCGTTATTATTTGCTTTGATGCTATTTCGCATATTGATCGATAAAGAGGTGCGGCGAGGGCTGATTTTTAACTATGAGTTGCATAAAGAACTGACGACGCCTGCTCCGCGACGGCAGGGGTTTTCACTGGCTGTGCTCAAGCGTCTGTTAGTACAGATCGAGTTGTTACTCATGAAGACCCCGGCGCTGACCAGCGTATCGTTTCGCAGTTATCGTAAAGAAGCGATCTACGTCGGTATGTTTGCCAATGCCGTGCTGTTCATTCTCATTGCCCAGCTCTTGGATGTGAGTCTATTGGTTCGGTATTGGCGCGAGATTGTGTTCGTTTTTCTGTTGACGACGGGCCTGCGTTTTATGCTGGTGGGGTCACTGGCCTGGCTGCGCAAGTTTCCGTTTCGTTGGAGTAACGCATTGACCTTTGCCGGCATGAAGGGTGGTTTGGCAATCATTATGATTCATTCATTACCTGAGACGCTGCCGAGCAAGGAAATGCTCGAAGCTATCGTACTCGGCGTGGTGATTGCATCAATTTTTCTCTACACTGCGTTTCTGTTGAGCTATCTTGCATGGCGCCGCACCGAGTTCAAATGTGATCTGCTCTCTGAGGAAAAAATTACTGAAGCCGATGGATTGATTGCGGAAATCGAAGAGGCTGTTGAATTCGATCCCGTTGTGGATATTTACCATAAGGTCAAATTCAATGAGTTGTTGCGTCACGAAATCGAGCGTGCACAGCGGTATAACACACCGCTGTCGATCATCTTGATTGAATTTGTCAACTACCAAGAAACGGTGTGCGAACTCGGGGAAGAAAAAACCAATGAACTACTGCGCGGGCTGCGTGGTGTGCTCGAGGAAGGTATATCGACGCTTGATTATATTGGCCGGATTGCAGAAAACCGCGCGGCGATTCTGACCATTAATCGCAGCCCTGAAGAAGATCTGGCGGTGGCTGAAGCAATCCAGCGGAAAATGGCGGGTTTTTCCGAGACAGAGAGGATTGCGGTCAAGCTGTGTTTTTCGATTGCCAGTTATGTGGAGGGAGATCCCCCCGAGATGCTCTACGAAAAGGCGGAAGAGGCTCTGGCCCGCGCGCGCACGCACGAGTGTCGAATTATTGGGATAGCGATGTAACCCCTGCATCTGTTTGACTGATTCCCGACCTTCGGCACTGCTGGTAGAGCATGCTCCATTGGGTGGTCGCAGCTAAGCTGTTATAGTGCGACGTTTTGTCGCGCTCGATAGAGGACGCATGAAGTATCGGTTTCAGTTACTTGCGCTTGTCGCGCTGTTACTGAGTTTTGGTATCCCATTGATTCTTGGGGGCACTGCGGTCTGGCCGGCGCTGGCTGGGTTTCCCGGTTGGTTGTTACTGGTTATGCTCTTGATGATTTTTTTGGGGTGGAATCTCAATGCCGGACGGCTACGCTTGCTGGCGGGCGGCACGGGGGTGCGTTTGGGGCATCGGGACGCGGTCTCAGTGGTGATGGCAACGGAATTTGCTTACAGCGCGACACCCGGTGGCAGTGGTGGGCCTGCAACCTATGCCTGGTTGCTGCGTAATCGCAGCATTCCGGCTCCCCGGGCACTGGCCATGTATGTGACGGATCAATTGATGGATATGGTCTTTTTCGTCACCGCGATGCTGTTATTGATCTTTTACTGGACAGTTGCGCCAACAGCTGCCAACCCGGGCTGGCAGCTGTTATCCATGGGCGCCATGCTCGCGGGGGGGCTGCTGACAGTGCTCATGGCGCTGCGTCACTATCGCCGGGTATTGATCTTTCTGGGGCGGATCTTACGCCGTTTTAATGTCAAGCAACGCACCCGAATTCGTCTGGCGCGCTGGGCCATCGATTTTCGGCATTCCCTGGGGCTGATTCAGTCTTTCTCGCGCTGGCGCCTGGGTGGCGTTTTCTGCCTGTGTTCGCTGCATTGGCTGTTGCGTTACAGTATCTTATATCTTGCAATTCATGGGTTGGGCGCGAGCATCTCCTGGAGCTACACCTTTATCGTTCAGATGCTCTCCCTGACTGCGGGCCATGCCACTTTATTACCGGGGGGTAGCGGCGGCGCAGAGGCAAGCAGCAGTCTCCTACTCGCGCCTTATCTTGATCCCACCACCGCCGCGGCCGCGATTCTCATCTGGCGCTTTGTCACCTTCTATTGGTATCTCATTGCCGGTGCACCGGTATTTGCGGTTCAGGCGGGTCAACCGCTGTGGCGCCACCTGACGCAATCGAAAGGTATTAACCCGGCAACAAAATAGTTCGGGTTCAGCGCGTCCGGCCGGGGTTGGATCGAGGCGCGCCGTGCCCGGCATTTTAACCTAGATTCCGCAGTTGGGCGCGAAAAAGACGCGTAAGCAATTGGTGTGCCTGGTGAATCAGAAAAGCTCGTGGTCACCTTATTGGTGATGAGAGGTTTTTCTGGTTTGCCAGGTGCGCCAAGGGCTTGCGTGGACTTTCGTGATCCAACTGCGGAATCTAGGT
>JANTGD010000375.1 GCA_024763135.1 Thiotrichales bacterium
TGGTGAATTCAGGATTTCAGCGTAAAAATCGGTGATCCGGGGAATGTTTGAGTGGGTTAAACCACTATCCGCAGTTTTTACCGGTGTCCAGGCTGAATCTGTAAGGCTGAACTGGCGAAATGTAGGTCACACTATTCCTGAGAAAGGGTGTTGGATTTCCTATCCTTATAAGCAGATTCGATCGCGATACTTGATAGTCAGTGTTTCTCCTCGAACAGTGGGAGCATCGTAGTCAGCATGTTCTCGGCCATGTGCAGCTTTTCCGCCAGAGTCTTGCCGCGTCCTATTGGACCGTCGACAAACAAATTGGTGAGGCCGTGCACGGCTGACCAGGCGAGCAGCTCTTGAGGGCTAAAGTTTTCCGGATCATCGTCATCAATGGTCTCACCAAACCCGCCTTTCAAATAACTGGCCAGCAATCGCGTCGCTTCGAGATAGGCGTCGTCCTGGCAGTAGATCGCTTCGTCACGCCACATTGCACGAAAAAATGCCGGTTTTTCCAATCCAAACCGAACATAAGCCAACCCCACATGAAAGAAGGGATTGCTGCCTTGTGCTTCTGCTTGCTGTTTGGCGTTTTCCATACGGGTCGTGAGCTGGTAAATCGCACGTGTTGCAAACGCCGTTAACAACGCGCGCTTATCCGCGTAGTGGCGGAAGGCTGAGGAGGGAGAGACCCCAATCTTCTTAGCACAGGCACGCAGCGTGACGGCTTCGAGGCCAAACTGGGTGGCAATTTCATCGACGGCGTCGAGGAGTGATTCGGCCAGATTACCATGGTGATAGGGCTTGCTTGCTTTGTTCATGGCAGCGATTCTACGCCAAATGTGAACACCGTTCACTTTTTTCTTGCAAAACGCATCAAACTTCCGTAACGTACATGTGAACAGCGTTAACATAGAGCTGGAAAACAGACTCGAACGCTGTGTAAGTCATTGTTTAAACAAACACAGAGGTGAAAAAATCATGTCCTGCTCTCATTGGTCAACTCGTCACGATGACCCCCGCTCGATGCAATCCCGCTCCCCTGCCTGCTGTAAAGGACACTGGAGCGGGTTGAATATCGCAGCGATGGTGATTGGCTTTATCATCTTCCCACCACTTGGGCTGATCGTTTTATTTTGGACATTGGCCGGCCACCCCATTCAGGCACTGCCTGGTGCAATCCAGCGCAAATGGAACGACTACATCGGGGGAAAGAAACAAATGCCGACAAGCAACAATAACAATGTCGTCTTCCAGGAATATCAGCAAACCCAATACGACCGGATCAATGAACTGAAGGAGGAGATCCGCAGTCGCGCCGAACGCTTTGCGACGTTTCGCTCAGATGCAAAGCGTCGCAAAGACCAGGAAGAATTCGACGCCTTTATGTCGAGCGCGCCGGTGAATGACAAAGACGAGTAAGTCAGCCTAGTACCTCGTCCAGTCATTTTAAGCTGGATAGTTTGCAATGTGGCTTCCCAATCAGGGCAGCCACTTTTATTACATCCCCACTGACTAAGGCAATAATCATTAGTAAAGCTTCATGTAACCATTTAGAGAAGCTCTGATTAATTCTGGCGCGCGCAGATTGTGGTGTAAAATCGTCCAGTTCAAGGCGCGGATCGCAGGTGATAGCTGGCTATTGCGAAGATCCGCAACGCACAAGTGGGCGATTTTGCGCTGCAAAATGCCGTGTTACGCATTGTCTTAGTCGGGTCGATCGCCGCAACGCTCGATCTGTTAACGCTCCGTCATACGGCTAGAATCTGTGAGCGCAGGCTGTAGAGAATATAGAGCACCTCTTCCTGCTCCCTTTGGCCGACACCATTTTTCTCCAATGCTGCCAACGAATCGTCCAGCACCGCCATAAATTCGGCGGCTGAGATATTCATGCCTTTATGGGCGCTGACCATATCTTTGCCTTGGTACACATCGGGTCCACCAGTACCTGCGATGAAAAAGGTCGCAGCAGCATTTTTCATGCTGGGTACATCGCTTTTGGCATTTTCGTAACGCGTTGCAATGGTTGGGTTCTGCAGATGCAGATCGACCACATCGTTGGCGATTTGGGTAATGCCCTCGGTGCCGCCCAGACGTTCGTAAAGTGATGCGTTCATAGCTATTCTCCTCAGGTGTTTGTTGGTGTATGCATCGCTTCGGAAATCATGACGATTCCTTGAAGTCTGTTCAAAATAGCACTAGGCTCAATTCATGATAAGTACAAAATCTGTAGTTCGGAAACCCACCACAGGAGCGTAGTACTCCGAGCGCATGGCATTGGCTGCTTGAGGGCTCTCTCTCCATCAATGCAAGGCGCATCGGCATACTCAAACAACATGAAAGACTATGGGCAATTCTGTCCCTTAGCCCAGGCAACCAAGCTGCTTTGCGAGCGCTGGACACTGCTCTTGGCAAGAGAACTGTTGGCCGGCAGCACGCGTTTTAGTGAGTTGCAAAAGGGCCTCCCACTGATGTCCCCTACCCTGTTGTCGCAGCGTTTGCGACAGCTGGCCGACGCGGGCGTAATCCGCATCGCTGGTAAAAAAGGCGACCGCAGCTATCATTTAACCGATGCCGGCTCGGAACTGCGGCCGATTGTGGAATTACTGGGCGCATGGGGACACCGCTGGGCACGCTCCAAGCTCGATAGTCATGATCTGGATGTCGGGTTGCTGATGTGGGATATGCGCCGCAGTATCGATCCGTCTGTATTTCCCCCGACACGCACAGTGGTGCAGTTCGATTACCCCGACGCACCGGAAGGCGCGCAGCACTGGTGGCTGGTCTCAGAAAATGGTGAAGTCGACCTCTGTCTGCACGATCATGGGTATGACGTGGACCTGATCATCCAAGCAAACCTCAAAGAGATGACGCGCGTCTGGATCTGCGAAAAAGCACTCAACGAAGCCATTGAGGACAGAACCATCAAGGTCATGGGCGATCCCATACTCACTCAACGCTTACCGCAGTGGCTGCGCGCCAGCCCCTTATCGCGCCTGGGTACCGTCGAACAACTGCCGGTACTCCTGTGGGAAATCCCGCAAGCAACCTCGGGTGCGTAGCCTAGTGATCACTACTCCGCGCGCGGTCAAAAAATGAAGGTAACGACTCAGCGTGGTTAGAGTTTGGTACCTATCAAGGCATTCTCGCACGAAGACTGTGAGCATATAGTTAATAGCTCAAGTTTCGGAGTTCGTAGCCCCCTCTCTCCCAGGGAGAGGGTTGGGGTGAGGGGATTTTAAGCCTGAATGCTTTGATTGAACCTAAAAACCTCAGTTGGGCGCAAAAAAGACGCGTAAGATATTGGTGTGCATCGTGAATCGGAAAAACTCGTGGTCACCTTATTGGTGATGAGAGGTTTTTCTGATTTGCCTGGTGCACCAAGAGCTTGCGTGGACTTTTGTGATCCAAC
>JANTGD010000376.1 GCA_024763135.1 Thiotrichales bacterium
CTCGTGGTCACCTTATTGGTGATGAGAGGTTTTTCTGATTTGCCAGGTGCACCAAGAGCTTGCGTGGACTTTTGTGATCCAACTGAGGTTTTTAGGTGAATGCCCGGTTTTGGCAGGCAGAGCGGCGAATCGATGATGCTGCTAACCCCACCGTGCCCAGCCATCCAGAACTCGGCAGTGGTTGACAGATTTCCTTGAATTCCTGCGCATCTGGATCGATACTAGCGCGCTTTGGACGAGCGAAGATTACCGTGCCTTATTCCCTGCTCAGTCAGATTCAGTCACCGGAAGACCTGCGTAAACTGCCCAGCTACCAACTGCCACGCCTGGCGGGAGAGCTGCGCCAATATTTGATCGAATCGGTTGCGCAAACCGGGGGGCATCTCGCATCCGGGCTGGGTGTCGTCGAGCTCACGGTGGCTTTGCACTATGTCTACCATACACCGGATGACCCTTTAGTTTGGGATGTGGGACATCAGAGCTACCCACACAAGATTCTCACCGGTCGCCGCCTGCAGATGCACTCTATCCGTCAGAAGGACGGACTCTCCGGCTTTCCCAAACGCGATGAAAGCATTTACGACGCATTCGGCGTGGGGCATTCATCCACCTCGATCAGTGCGGCACTGGGCATGGCGATCGCAGCCCGCCAGCAAGGCAAGCGAATCCGTCCCGTCGCCATTATTGGCGATGGTGCGATGACGGCGGGCATGGCGTTCGAAGCCCTCAACCACGCAGGCGACCTGAAGGATGATTTACTGGTCATCCTCAATGATAACGAGATGTCCATTTCCCCCAACGTCGGTGGACTGTCGAATTATATGACGCGTGTTTTGTCCAGCCGTTTGTTCAGTTCCATGCGCGAAGAGGGTAAACGCCTGCTCAAGCACCTGCCGCCCATGGAAGAGTTCGCGCGTCGCGCCGAAGAACATGTCAAAGGCATGGTCATGCCCGGCACGCTATTCGAGGAACTGGGCTTTAACTACATCGGCCCCATCGACGGTCATGATGTCGATCTCTTGGTCGGCACGCTACGCAATATACGCGCCATGAAAGGCCCGATTTTGCTACACACGATCACTCGCAAAGGCAAAGGTTATGCCCTTGCTGAAGCGGAACCGGTGCGCTATCACGGGGTGGGCAGCTTCGATCCGCAAAATGGTTTACCACAAAGCCAGGCGCCCAAACCCAAGACGTATACTGAGGTATTCAGCGACTGGCTCTGCGACCAGGCGAGCGAGGACGCCCGCTTGGTGGGGATTACCCCGGCCATGCGTGAAGGCTCCGGTCTGGTCAAGTTTTCGGAACAATTTCCAGACCGATATTTCGATGTCGCAATCGCGGAACAACATGCAATGACGCTGGCCGCTGGCATGGCCTGTGAGGGCCTCAAGCCCGTGGTGGCAATTTATTCGACGTTCCTGCAGCGCGCTTACGATCAGCTCATCCACGATGTCGCCATCCAAAACCTCCCCGTTCTCCTTGCCATCGATCGGGCGGGCGTGGTCGGACCCGATGGCGCGACCCATCAGGGCAGCTTCGATATCAGCTATATGCGCTGTATTCCAAATCTTCTGATCATGACACCCGCCAATGAGCGCGAGTGCCGCCAGATGCTGAGCACCGGCTTTGCCTACGAAGGGCCAGCAGCAGTGCGCTACCCACGCGGCACTGGAATCGGGGTCGATACCGGTCGGGACCTGACCCCCCTGCCCATCGGTAAGGGTGAACAGTTGCTCTCAGGACGCGACATTGCGTTGCTGGTTTTCGGCCCGCTATTGACGCAGGCACAAAGCGTTGCAACTCATCTGGAGGCGTCGCTCGCCAATATGCGTTTTGTCAAACCCCTGGATGAAACCTTGCTGCTCGAGCTAGCCGATAACCACCAGTGGCTCGTAACGATCGAAGACGGGGTAGTAGCAGGGGGTGCGGGCAGCGCTGTAATGGAAGTCCTGCAACGCCATGGTCGCCACAACCCCGTGCTACAATTGGGGCTACCCGACTGCTTTCAGGAACAGGCCACGCGCGATGAGCTGCTCAGAGAGGCCGGCCTCGATGCAGATACGATTCTGCAGCGTATTCTCACCTGGACACAGGGTGGAAATTGCAATCGCACGGCGCCTCAGCTAGCATCGCGCTAAATTTTAACGGCCCGTTCAATCCTGTTGCCTCCATCTTCCCTAAATGGCTGAAAGATATACACTCAAAATCGTCACCGATTTCGCTGCGGCGCATACGCTCCAGAACTATCCTGGCGCTTGCAGCCGGATGCACGGTCACAACTGGAAAGTTGAAGCCGAGGTCGTGGCGACTGAGCTGGATGAAATAGGCATGGGCATCGATTTTAAAGAGATCAAGCGTGCCACCCGCGCCATCACAGACGAACTCGATCATCGCTACCTGAACGAGCTGGAACCTTTCAAGGCGATAAACCCGACGGCAGAGCATATTGCCCGCTACTTATTCAATGCGCTGGCCAACGCCCTCGATTCTGCAACTATCAAGGTTCAGGCGATCACGCTATGGGAAACTGATCGCGCCTGTGTCCGCTACACCCGAGACTGAACTCATGCCCGACGCCCTCCAAAGATCGATTCCCGACGTTCAGGGAACTGCCGACAATCGAGAGATTCCCATCGACAAAGTCGGCATAAAAGGAGTCAAATATCCGGTAAAAATTGGTTCGCGAGATGCATCAGAACAGCACACAGTCGCTGAATTCAATATGTACGTGAATCTGCCTCAGCACTTCAAGGGCACACACATGTCGCGTTTTTTGCAGGTGCTCAACGATCACGAAGGTGAAATTACAGTTGAGACCTTCAAGCAAATGCTGCATGAAATCAGCCGCCGCCTGGAAGCCCAATCCGCGCACATCGAAATGCAGTTTCCCTTCTTTGTACAAAAAACCGCGCCGGTTTCCAAAGTACAATCGCTCATGGACTACACGGTGACCCTGATCGGAGAAATCCACGACAACGTACCTGCCCTATTTATCCGGGTGGTAGTGCCGGTTACCAGCCTATGCCCTTGTTCCAGAGATATTTCTGCTTATGGCGCGCACAATCAGCGCTCGCATGTCACCATTACCGCAGAATTGGAAAACGATTTTATCTGGATCGAGGATTTGATCGAGATTGCAGAGCGGGAAGCATCGTGTGAATTATTTGCGCTATTGAAACGGCCAGATGAAAAATACGTGACCGAGCACGCCTACGATCACCCGAAGTTTGTGGAAGACCTGGTGCGCGATATCGCAGGGCGCCTCAATGCCGATCCCCGTATTCGCAGCTATACGCTGGAAGCGGAGAACTTTGAGTCGATTCATAATCACTCCGCCTACGCTTACATCGAATCCCGCCCTAAAGCGCAGTAAAGCCCAGCCCGTTACGC
>JANTGD010000377.1 GCA_024763135.1 Thiotrichales bacterium
GGGACTTGCCAAGCCTGCTCTGTCAAGTCTACGATGGCTTGCAGGACTCGCGGCTCGAAGACCTGCCCCGCGGTGGGTTTGAGCATAATCAGAACATTGTCATTTTTCGTATAGGTGTCTTGCAGATTTTCAAATGCAGCGAGTTGGGGATTGTCTTTGCTGAAGAACACCCGGTAGTCGTTGGTAAATTCAAGGAAGCGGCCTCCGGAGGCCAGTACGACGAGCACAAGGGTAGTGACGAGCAGGACAACCCAACGCCAGCGTATGATCCAGCGCGCATAATTTTCAATCATTAGAGGGATTCCTTTGGTGATGAGCCGGAAGGTCTCAAGCTGTTCAAAAAAGTAATCAGACCCTGTCCGCAGACGTTGAGTTGTTCAAGTGATTGGCTGGTTTTGGCCAGCCCCATGCAGCCCTCCAGACTGGCGACGACCAGCGCAGCAGCACTTTCGGTATCCACGTCCTGCCGCACGGTTCTATGCTGTTGACCGCTCAGCAAAGCATCAGCGATGCCGGTGACCCACGTTGCATAAATTGTTTCGATGCGTTGTCGGAAGTCTTCGTCCACCGGGGCCATTTCCTGAGCAAGGTTATTCAAGGGACAGCCCAGGCGGATATCCTCGGCGGTCATTTGGTAGCCTGATACCTGAATAATATGAATCAATGCATCGATAGGCGCTTGTTCCTCTAATGGCGCAATCCAGTGTTCCTGTACGCCTTGTGCAATCAGCTCGTCGAGTACCGCTAGCCCAAGTGCTTTTTTACTCGGAAAATGGTGATACAACGCGCCCTTGGTGACCCGGGTGTGCTGTAGTATTTTTTTCAAACTCGCAGCCTGGAAACCCATCTGGTGAATCTCCTCATATGCAGCGAGCAAGAGTTTTTTGCGCGTACTGTCTGTGTCGGTCGCACGATGCCGGCAATCCCAAAAATGCCAGAGAGATTGGTTGTTTTGCGACGGGTTTGCAGTGTGTTGCCTGCTCATGACTACCTCAAAAAAGGGATTCAGGTGCATGCGCCGTGAGCGTCACGCCCAGGTGAGCTTTTATGGTTCAACAGCCAGCGGGCACCCTGGCATAGGTGAGCTGCGATCACGTCAACGCCACGCCTCCAAATGATATAGGCAATAGTCCATACCGGTTGGTATGTCTGTATATCCAGAGTTTATGAGTGGTTTTTGGGTGTGCTTGGGAAGCGGGTTTTAAAGCGGAGGAACAGGCGGGTGGCCAGCAGGGACAGCAGATAGGAACCGGCCGCGACTAGAATGATTACCGCGCCAGGCGGTAGATCAGGGGTATAGGATAGGGAGAGCCCGAGCGCTGAAAATGCCATGCCCAACAGGGAGGCCAGCACGATCATGCCACCGATTGTACGCATGTATTGGCCGGCGATGGCCGCAGGCAGTGTCAGCAATGCAATCACCAAAATCAGCCCTACGACCTGGATAAGCAGCACCACACTGACCGCAACAAGGCAGAGCAATAACAGGTAGAAGAACGGCACATTGATGCCGCGTAGGGCGGCAAATTCTTCGTCGAACGATACTGCGAGAAATTGTTTGAAAAAGAGCCCCACCATGCTGACCAGGATAATATCCATTAGTCCCATCATCCAGAGTTCTCGCGGGGATACAATGAGTATATTGCCGAACAGATAACTCATAAGTTCCGTGTTGTAACCAGGCGTTTTGGTGATATAGAGAATGCCCACGGCCATGCCCACCGCCCAGAGTGCTGCAATCAGCGTGTCTTCGCGTTCTTGGTTGTAGAACGAGACGAGACCGATGATCAAGGCGGCCAAAATCGCCGTGATAAACGCGCCTAAGGTGGGGTCGAAACCGTAGTACAACGCCGCCCCCATGCCGCCGAGCACTGAGTGAGCGATCCCGCCTGCTAAAAAGCCAATACGTTTCACCACGACAAAGCTGCCCATCACGCCACAGCCTAGGCCTGCCAGCAGGCCTGCCAGGAGTGCGTATTGGAGAAAACTGTGCGCCAGCAGCGCTTGGTAAAATTCAGTCATGCAGGTGCTCCACTGCATGCACATGTGTGCCGTACAGTTGATCGAGCAAGTTGCCATCGATATGTGCGGCGTGATGGACCATCAGCGTCTGATTGAGACAGGCCACGCGATCGACGTAGGCGGAAACGAAGGCGATATCATGCGAGACGATCATAATCGTGAGCCGCTCATTGAGCCGTTTGAGTAAATCATAAATTTCCGTTTCCACGCGTTGATCAATGTTCGCAGTCGGTTCGTCGAGAATCAGGATTTCGGGCTCGCAAGCCAACGCGCGTGATAACAGGACGCGTTGCAATTGCCCGCCCGACAGAGAATCCAGGCGACGGTGTTGCAGGTCGGCAGTTTCTGTTTCCAGCAGAGCCTGACGTGCAGCGCGATGGTCGGCGGCGGTGTAGCCTCCCCACCATTTGGTCATGCCCAGGCGGGCCATGAGGACGGTTTGTTCCACCGTAATCGGAAAATCTCGGGCAAAGCGTGGGTATTGGGGGACATAGCCAATATGACGGCGCGTTACCACCGGGCGATCGCCCAGTACGGTGACCCGGCCACTTGTGGGTTTAAGTAATCCCAAAATCAATTTGAGCAAAGTGCTTTTGCCCCCGGCATTGGGCCCTACCACTCCAATGAATTCGCCTTTTTTGATATCCAGATTGATATCGATGAGAACGGGTTGACCGGAGTAAGAAAAGTTGACGTGTTCGAGCTGAATAACAGATTCAGGCGTCATGGGGATGCGTCCATGCTGAGTAGTGCCTGAGTCATGCGTCGGAGGCTGGCAAAGTAGTCGTAAGCCAGTGGGTCCACCGCCACCACGCGACCATGGATGGCACGGGCAATCGTTTTTGCATCTGCTTGATTGAATTGCGGTTGTACCAGGATCACGTGGATACCCTCGCGTTTTGCCAATGCGATCAGCGCCGCCAACGCCTTACTGCCGGGCGACTTACCCAAGCGTTCCACCGCGATCTGCTCTAAACCATAGCGTGCGGCGTAGTATCCCCAAGCAGGGTGAAACACCATAAAACGACGATGCTGCAGCGGTTGTAGTGCCGTCGAAATCTCTTGATCTAACTCAAGCAGCGCTTGCTTGAGACGTTGAAAATTGGCGCTATAGACGGCGTCACCGTCGGGGTCCAGGGTAATTAATGCGGCTTTGATATTGTCGGCAATGGCAATGGCCCGGAGCGGATCGGTCCATACATGGGTGTCGTAATGGCCATGATCGTCGCCCTGTGTGGGGTTGGTTTTGAGCAGCTCGATACCTTTGCGTGCATCAATGATCCGCAAATGGGGGTTGGCCGCTGCAATCCGTCCAATCCAAGCCTCTTCAAAAGGCACACCGA
>JANTGD010000378.1 GCA_024763135.1 Thiotrichales bacterium
TCAATGGTTCGATTTCCTCAAGTTCTATCCTGAACCGATACACCAATTTCTTTTTCATGGATTCGAAGTCATCACTTTTCTTTAAATGCTAACGTTTGGCTAAGGGGCGGCCCGGCGCAGGCGGGACGTCCCAGTGAGCGAAGCGAACGTGTTTGAGCCGCTTGTTATGACGGCGGCGGCAGATATTCGAGGACATTTTTTGCGAGACTAGTGCCTTTCTCGATGATGCCAATGTATGCATTGGCAATACGATCAGCGCTTACAAACTCCTCCCCTGCTTTTTTGAACTCTTGCCAGTACTGGCCAACACGGCTGGTTACCTCTGTTTCTTCTTGATCTGCCAGTTCGCTTGCACGGGAAGTGAGGTCTGAGAAACCTTCCGTAAAGGCTTTTCTAAGCGCCTCACCTCCAGCTATTGGGTAGCTTCTAATGGCCTGTTCGATGATGCCGATCTGGCTCATTACGAAACGATATGTTGCCGGATTGATAGATGAGCTATCTAAAGAGTCTTTGAAGGTCTGTAGTTCGGAGAGTAGGCGCTCAAGCTCTTCAAAGTCTGCGTTCGGTTCCGAACTAAGAATTTCAGAGCAATAGCGCAATGCGAGAATGACGTCCGGACTCAAGTTGTTCTTGTATGACCCCCATCCGGCGCTGATATTGGAAGGGGAAACAGTAAGCCTTACACGTTGTATATAGGGCTTGTACAGTTTCTCACTGAAATGAGTCTCGGCCATCTGCCGTTCTAGATGGTCTAGCTCGTGCCGAAGCAGGGAAAGCTTTTGATTGACCTCGTGGGGGTCAGATTTTGATTCGTCTGGGTCTAGGCCAAAAGCTTCTGCCCATGTCGAAGCCGTAGAAGGCTGGTCTGGTTTCGAATGAACTACTAGCACCAGATTCAGTACCCGCTTCGCCGAGTTTGAAAAGTCCTTCAAGTCTGTTCCTTATTCGTCATAACGTTCAGCGGACCGGCAGAAGCGCATCAGCGCCGGAGTCCGAGTTGCGCTGCTTGTTAACACTATCATTACGACATATCTTTTATATTCGGGAGTTTTGGTGCGTTGGTACCCTTCTGGACAAACGACCCAATGAATGCGCCCAAAGTAAGCTTGGCCAACTCAAGGAATTCTGTTTGAAAAAACGAAAGCGCTGAAAAGATCAGCGTCAATATTGCCGTGGCCAGCGGAAGGCCTGAAAAACCGATCTTCTGAAAAGTGCCGGTAAATCCACTCAAGCTGCTTAATATTACATACAATCCTATGGCGTCTTTCTTTTCCTGTTTTATGAGATCGGACAGCAACTCATAGTCTTGGGGTGGTATAACTGTTGGAATTCTCTCGCCCGAAGCGCCTATCAACTTCATGCCAAGATATCCAACAATGCCAGCACCTATGAGGATTAATAACGGATACCCGTACTGCTGGATTATCCATACAGCAATCAGCTGGTCTGGGCCTATCCCTTCAACAGCCTTCGCTTGATAAGCCATGTAAGCTAAGAACCCCAATAAGCCCACACAGCCCGTCAAGAGAAGGTACCCTGTCATGGCCATGAAATAGCTTGAACCAAATACAGGTTGCTCTAATGGGCCGACTGTTTCTTTATCGTTGGAATCTTGATCAGACATCACATTTCTCCTTGAAATGTACTAGCGCATGTTCGTGTTAACCGCAAAGCTAACCGGCGATCAAAAGCCTGCGAAGCAGGCTGGAGGGCGTCCGGGTTGAGCGACAAGTTGGGTATGACATCAGATTAAAGATGTAGACCATGAGAATTGCGACCGCTTCGCCGTTAATTCTGTGCATTGCAGTTGCACAAATGATGTACCCTAATTTAACCGAGAAGCAGGTGTGCAGCAGCATCTTTGGCTTGATTGCAAAATGATGTGCTTAGATAAAACCTTGTTTCCCCGCTTAATTGAAATTAATATAATTAGACTAATCCAAAGCAGAGACTTCGTGGATGGCTCCGGTATCGATTCAGATACTGCCGCTTCCGCACCAGCATCACCATAGACGTTATAGAGATTTCCATCAATTAATCCATCAGGCGTCACGGTCAAACTGAAATCTGGAAGAAACGCTGCAGGGAGAAATGCGCTTTCTATTTCGGTATTAATAAAATTGAACTGCCACCCCGAAAGATCGAAGATTCCACTCGCAGAGAAAACTCCATCCATCAGACTAAACGCACCTGATTTATCCTGTGTCCAGCCAGATGGGGTGGCAACACCAAGTGATGCGACACCTCGACTGCCCTTAACCAGAATACCTAACGCGTCCCACAGTATTTCCATATCGCTAAAAATGGATACGCCCAGATCAAAGATCACTTCCTCGTGTAGTGTGCCTGACGAGATATCTTCTAGAATAATACTTATTGGGTCTTTCCCTGTACCGGAAGCAAAGACTTTCTTGTTCGTCACGGATGCGCGCGCTGAAATGAAATTCACGTTCGGCGCGACCTTGATTTTCTTCCCGCCGAGAGTTCCTCCTACGGCCTGCACTTGAAGGCCAACAGGCAAGTCTATACGTCCCTTGGCAACCGCATCTGCATATGCGTTTGACTTAGCATCTGCGCCAACATTAGCACTTACATCGACTCTCACATGTCCCTTGACCTTACCTCCAAGCACTGCACTGGTGTCAGTGTCGACGTCGGCCCTGGATCGTGCTGCTCCAGCACTAGCGTTTCTTAGGCTACCGGCAATGCTTCCTGGGAAACTAAGTATGTTGACGCGTTCAGTTCCATGGCGCAGGTCATCTTTGTGGTCTACTGCGTTTCCATCCATGGCCCTGACATGCGTATAGACACGATGAGTTGCATTGTCCTTTGTAGGATCAGGCGGCCTACCAAGGACGTTCCATGTCACTGTCTTGTCAATTGTCATCGCGGCAGCTCCAACTCCTAGTGGATGCGCGAGCAATAGTGAAAGCAACACGAGCGACAGCACGCGAATAGTGTGCGATGCTCTACAGAATCCACTCGATGGACAAAAGAGTCGAGTAAAGAAACTAGGCTCGAATTGATATCTTACTGTAGGTACCTTTGTGTGAAATATTCTCATCGTAACCCCCTTAATCGATGACCCAACGCCTCACATCACCGGCAGCAAAAAGCAGAGCGAGGAACGAGCGGCGCTTTTTGCTGGAATCTTCCCCCGATAAAGTTGACACCGGATCACGCTGCCAATCCCAGCTCGAACGCCTGCGGGCTCTGGTATGCCAGCGACGAATGCAGGCGGTCTTCGTTGTAAAACGCAATATAGCTTGCCACGCGTCGCCGCAACTGCTGCTCGCTGCCGAAGCTAAAGCCATGGTAGGCATCGGACTTGAAGCTGTGGAAGAACGATTCCATGT
>JANTGD010000379.1 GCA_024763135.1 Thiotrichales bacterium
TCACCATAGGAACACTATGATTCATAAAAACAAAACCACATCTAACCCCTTGATGACTCACTGATACAGACAGTTTGGGCTTGGCGGTGTACTAGGGCAAGGGCTCCATGCTTGGCTCCACCGCAACACCGGGATCAATGGTATACAACAACGCCTGCAAAAGTAATACAACCTGTCGTCGATCTCTGGCATCCACCTCCAGCACTGGCACTTTATAACCATAATGCTCAAGCTTGTGGTAGTAACGGTCAAGCCCTACACGACCACTCAAATCCGTCTTTGTCACCCCCACCACAAAGCGCGTCTTTTCGATCACCCCGCCAAATGCATTGAGGTAAAGAAACATCTTTTGCAAAGCATCGGGCGCACTGTCATCAATCAGCAGGACCATGCCCAAGACACCCTCGGCCAATATCTCCCACATAAATTCAAAACGCGGCTGCCCGGGTGTTCCGTAGAGAAAGAGCTTCTCACCCGCGCCAAGATCCATGACACCAAAATCCATGGCTACCGTCGTGTGTGACTTGAGGTGGCGTGTCTTGTCTCTGGCGCGGGCTTCCGTCGCGACCGGTGGTGTATCGCTCACGCAGGCTATCGCCGTGGTTTTGCCTGCACTCACAGGCCCCGCAAAAATAATCTTGTGTCGATGGATTGCCTTCATGTAACGCCTTTCAAACGTTGTAGGTAGCCAAGCAGACGTTGCAGGTAAGGTTTGGCTCCAGCCTTGCCTCCTGCTGTCCGGGCCTGGGGTGCTGTACGGCGATGCGTTCTGATCAAACCCAATTGCAAGCACCCACTATAGAAGGAAAAAATATCCGCGATCGGAATCTCCAGCAACGCTGAGGTTGCCCGCAGACTGATCGGTTCGTTGTACCAGAGTGCTGCCAGCTGCACCGCATGCGGGGTAGGTGTTAAGCGCGTCAAGTTAGGCCAGCGCGCCAGACTCAGCGGACGTTCCAGGGATGTCCCCTGGGGCAAACGGCCCGCAGAGCACCTCAGCGCAAGCCGCCATAGCAGTGCTTCTGTGGGTTCACTCTGGACGCGTAGTTTCTCTGTATCGATGGTGGCATCGCGAGCGTAGAGAAAGGCGACCAAGCCGGTATCGATGGGCTGTGCACAGAGCTGCCGCAGCTGTGCCTCAGGCAAACGCTTGTAAACGCGCCGTCCCTGGTCGAACACCACGACATCTCCGCCGAATCCACGCACAATGATCGGCAGATTTCTTGCAGCCGATTCATCCACAGCACCCTGCAACAGGCTCTGCACATATTGTCTGGGATCATAGCGCTGTGCTGCGGGAAGCGATTCGCCGAGCATCGTCTCCTGAGCCGATCGCACGGGTGAATGCTTGTTGACGGCTTTGACAGGATGCTTGGCCACCCGCTGCGCACTGCGCTCAGCCGCATGGCGGGTCACAGCATAGGGTTGTTGCTGTAGCAGGCTGGTCACCTCACGTTTGGCACTGCGATACTGCGTAGTCCGCTGTTCGATACGAAGAGAACGCCGACGCGCCTGAATGCGGGGTGCTAGTGCCGCAATCGCCCGCCGGAGCTCGCTGCCCTCAATGGGCTTGACGAGACAGACTGCATTGGCGAGTTTAACATTGTGCGCTGTCAAGGCGATGACAGGTAATCCCTCCGGAGCCTTTGCGGACCATTGACGCCGCCCAGACTCACTATCGAGATCAACGATCGCCAGTTCCGCACGCGTCTGGTCGACCCAAACCAGCTGTCCTGGCGACAGCTGTTCGAGAGCGCGGGACAAGATTCGGCGCCCCGACGGATCCACACCCATAAGGGCGACATTCAATTGCTCCTGAGACTGCATAGTTAAAGTTTTTATGTTTGGATAGCGAGATCAACCAATTGTCGGCCAATTTCTACCATTTATTATCTCAGGATAAGGACCACTGTCATACTTTTTCTGTTGCGGCACACAACGTGATGCAAGAACAGGGTTCAGCGTTACAAGCGCTCAACCGGTCGTTGAGGACATATGCCTGAACAGGTAGGGATTTGTAAGAAGGTACGGAACGCTCACTATTAATCCGGCACCATATTATGCCGTATTCAGAGCCTCAGGCTCCTAACCGATTGATTATTGAAGGCAGACCGTGCTGAACACGACACATTATGGTGCCGGGTTGATAAGACAATCCTTAGGAAATCGTGGTAAAAGAACGCAGGCAATCACGATTGATTGCCCACATCCAATCCATCAATATTTCGCCCTAAAAACGGAAATCCTTTTCCAACTCTCAGTCCATTGCTCTTAGGGGCGAATCGTCATCCATGACGGTGTTTTCATTCCTTGTGCGTACAGTCTGCCTGGATTAGTACTTTAGTACTAGAACCACTTGTCTGAAATATTGACAAGCATCAATTCTACAGAGTCTACACTTCGAAAAGTGTGCAATAGATCACGCTAAACTGACGGTTTCATTCAGAAACTCTGCTTGACTGGCACATAAATCGGCAAAAACCCGTACTTTCACGAGAATCAGATACTACAAATACTATGCAGGGCAATGCTATACGGCTCTGGTTGCCAAGCGTTGATATTGAACGGGCTGTATAGGTCCCCTGGGCAGTTTGAAATGTATTGAAAACTAGGCAACTTAATATCGACGCACACTTCGAATAAGTAGCGCTTACCCCATCATCGTTTTGTAAAAATTGTCGCAAAATCCCGGATGGACTCTTGCGACAAGCTCTTTGATCAAGACGATCCAGAGCATGGCTCAAAAGGCCCGCTTGGCCTGCAATGCATTTGTTTTAACTTCATCCTAAAAACCTCAGTTGGATCACAAAAGTCCACGCAAGCTTTTGGTGCACCTGGCAAATCAGAAAAACCTCTCATCACCAATAAGGTGACCACGAGTTTTTCCGATTCACCATGCACACCAAAAGCTTACGCGTCTTTTTTGCGCCCAACTGAGGTTTTTAGGTTCATTACTCAGCTCACCCCTGAAATGCGCCAGCCCTGCTTGAAAAAATGGTCATTAACAGGCGTAAACTCACATTTTTCGCCTAGATCTGATGTGTTTCAGGACAATCTGAGTAGGAATTTCATTTGTAACTACACAGCCGCGTTTAGAGTTTGGTTCATCTCAAGGCATTTCCGCACGGAGAATGTGAGCATATGGTTAATATTTGACCATTCGAGTACGAAAATAACGCCGAGATGGGGCAAAAGATGACTACGCTGAGTCGTTACGCTTTAGAGTCGTTCTGAACCACTCCATTAACAGGCTGTTGAAAAACTCTCAGGTGAGTGCGAGACAAGGCAAAATCTGGAGAAAAAGCGCAGTTTACACGCAGTCAATGAGCATTTTGAGCCA
>JANTGD010000380.1 GCA_024763135.1 Thiotrichales bacterium
ACCTCTCATCACCAATAAGGTGACCACGAGTCTTTCCGATTCACCATGCACATCAATATCTTACGCGTCTTTTTTGCGCCCAACTGAGGTTTTTAGGATTATGGCGACGCGATTTGTACGGACTGGCAAACATACCCATGCCATGTGTAACGCTCCAACAGCATACTTTTCGGCAATGTCGGATGCGGCCCGGCGCCGGCAGGTTTGCTCCCCCCTTCGCCCGCCCCGCAGCCACAGCGCTGGCGAATTTCAAGGGTTAGACGACTAGCCCGATCAATCGTTACATAAGCTCAACTAGCGTCTCTCACAACGCGCTATCGCCTGCGTCGCTATCAGGCGTTGCGCCCATGTATTAGCCATCACGCGGTACCCTTCGGCACCCGGATGCAGATGATCATTGCTCAGGTACCGCCCATCCGCCCCCAACGCCGAAAATTGATCGACGAGAAAAATCGGTTCACCCGCATCCTGACGTCGTACGACTTCAGTCTCGATCAATTGATTGAAATTGAGGATCTTCGCGGCCAGCGCAGGATCATCGCTCCGCTGGATTAACTTTGCGAGCATCACTGTAATGGGCTGGCCGACGCGATTTCCCGCTGCTGCAATGTGATCGAGAATTGCGGACAAATTTTGGAGATTGTCCTGCGTCCAGTTTGTCCCGATGTGCAAGAGAATGATTTCGCTCGCATCGGCATCCAGCCACGCATCGATTTCGCCAAGCACCTGCGCATCGGACCAGCCCGGATAGCCATTGTGCTGCACATCATCGAAACCCGGCACCGCGTAGCCTTCGCTGCGGGTCCCCACGAAATCGATCCGATACCCTTGGGCCTCAAGCTCATCTTTCAGAAACTTGCGGTAACCCACCCGCACACTGGAATCAGGCGTGTCTTGGACGCCATTGTAAAACTCGACCCCGGAGGTGATCGAATCCCCAACGGGCATAATGCGATAAGGCAGCGCGAGCAATTGCTGCGTCCCATCCGCCACCCACGCCTGCTGTGCATCATAAATGCGATAGGAGAAATGGTCCTCGCCACGCCGGGCGGGATCGGCAGGTGCATAACTAAACCCGCCTGTCGTTTCATCAAATGCCACCAAACGGCCTTTTTGTGGCTGAGTCACCAACTCAAAGCGCGCTCCAGCGGGCCCAGAGAGCATCCCGTCGATTGTTGCACTCTCTTTGACGACCAGGCATTGATCCCAGGCATCGGCTACCGCTGCGTCTGCCGCGGGGGGTTTTATTGTGAGCGTCACCTCGTAGGGCCCATAGAGTTTGTCCTGGCTAAGCAACTCATAGGTAAAACTGTCCTGCGTCGCATCTTCGGTAACCGTTCTGTAGATCAGCTCGCCCGCCTCAGTGAGGCGAAACTCTTTGGCGTGTCGTGGCACACGTCGTGGCCTGACCTGAAGCGCAAACGTGCGGCTGTCATTGGCCAGAATACCCTCGCGAGCGGTCAACATCAGCAATTGTCCGCGTGTCACGTCGAAGTGGTCGTCCTGCCCTTGCAACAGCGGCGATGCAACCTCAAGCGTCACCATTTGCGCCACACTCGACTGCAGACCGTCGTCAATGCGGTAGCTAAATGTATCAGTGCCCGTGAAATCTGCTTGCGGTTGATAAGCAAAATGGCCTGCCTCATCTAATGCAAACTCCACAGCATGTTGCGGTGGCATAACCAACGCGACCTGGACGATGCCCCGTACGCTGTGGTCATTTTCCAGTATCCCGCCCTCCTCTGCTACATCGAGTCGCTGCGTCGCGAGGAGCTGATAATGGTCGGGTTGTGTAGTCGGCGCGGGATAGAATTGCAGGGTAATCCGAGCCTGGGAGCGCACCCCATCCGCACCTTGCGCAACATAATCCAACTGCGCTTGAAACGCCTGGTCACGGGTAAGATCGTAGCGCAAGCTACCATCTGCAGCGATCTCGATGGTACCCTGTTCGATGGGTGTCACAGACTCCCACTGCACCACCTGAAGCGCATCTCCCTGATCATTGCTCAGTACGCCGTGCACAGCATCGATATGCCCAGGTTGCCCAATCGCCAGCTCGTAGCTATCGGGGTTTGCCTGAGTGGTGGTAGTTTCGGGCAGGCTCGGAGATCCGCCACCTCCGCAGGCAGTAAGCCACAAGGACAGGCTGACGATCGTACAGCCGCCCACTAATGCGGACTGGCAAAAATACTCATGCCATTTGTAACGCTCCAAAATCATACTTTTTAGCAATGCCGGACACAGCCCGACGCGCCGGCAGGCTTGGGCCATGTCAGGGATTGCAACCACCTGTTAAACCTAAAAACCTCAGTTGGGCGCAAAAAAGACGCGTAAGATATTGGTGTGCATGGTGAATCGGAAAAACTCGTGATCACCTTATTGGTGATGAGAGGTTTTTCTGATTTGTTAAGTGCACCAAGAGCTTGCATGGACTTTTGTGATCCAACTGAGGTTTTTAGGTTAAAGCACCGCGGCTTTTTCTGCCAGATAATCCGCAACACCCTCCGGCGTTGCCTGCATGCCTGCTTCACCCTTGTGCCAGCCCGCAGGACAAACTTCACCATGCTCCTCGGTAAACTGCAGCGCATCGACCATGCGCAGCATTTCATCAATATCGCGCCCCAGCGGCAGATCATTGACGACTTGATGCCGCACAATGTTGTCCCGGTCAATCAGAAACGATCCCCGAAACGCAACCGCGCCGTCGGGTGTTTCCACATCGTAAGCTTTACAGATCGCATGGGTCATATCCGCAACCAAAGGATAACGAACCGGGCCAATCCCTCCTTCATTGACTGGGGTATTCCGCCAGGCATTGTGCGTGTAATGAGAGTCGATAGAGATCCCGATGACTGCGACATGCCGCTCGGCAAACTCTTCAATACGATGATCAAAGGCAATCAGTTCAGACGGGCAGACAAATGTAAAATCCAAGGGATAAAAGAACACGACCTTGTACTTGCCGGTTGTCGCTTCATAGAAATTGTAGTTCTCCACAATACTGCCATCCGCCAAAACCGCGGGTGCAGTAAAATCAGGGGCTTCTCTTCCTACCAGTACGGACATAATCAACTCTCCTCGTCATGTTAACCGAAAACCAAACAGTCTACGTGTAGCCGCAAGCCGCTGCGACTGACAACGACTATTGAGTCGCCGGGTGAATCGTTCAACCTAAAAACCTCAGTTGGGCGCAAAAAAGACGCGTAAGATATTGGTGTGGATGGTGAATCGGAAAAACTCGTGATCACCTTATTGGTGATGAGAGGTTTTTCTGATTTGCCAGGTGCACCAAGAGCTTGCGTGGACTTTTGTGATCCA
>JANTGD010000381.1 GCA_024763135.1 Thiotrichales bacterium
GTGGTCACCTTATTGGTGATGAGAGGTTTTTCTGATTTGCTAGGTGCACCAAGAGCTTGCGTGGACTTTTGTGATCCAACTGAGGTTTTTAGGTTCATGCGCAGACGATTGCTGACGCATGGATGCTGGGCCGTTACCAGCCATAAACCGTGTGGGATGCATGAGTCGGGGCGTTTGCCTGTACGCGTACAGCGGTTAGTGTTTGATTGATAGTGGTCTCGCCGACAACCCTGGGCTATTCCAGTGTGCCCGCCACTTGATGGGGCGCAAGCTGCATAGCGACCCCTTGACCCTCGGACAGGTCGATCGAAGGATTGCACACGATTTCGGTTTCTAGCCGTTCATAGGGCCCGAGCTGACCATCCTGGTTGTAATCCAGGCCATGCAGCATCAATATGCCCCCGGTAGCACAGGTGGCTGCAATCCGACTATCATGGGCTCGTAAAAGCGAGATCGGTTGGGGGAGTTTTGCATTGAAGTGTTGCGCACGTGACGATTCGGTGCCGCCATCACAGCCACTCAAGCTGAGTAAAAGCGTTATCAGTAAAATTGGGGTCGAAGGCGGCAGATATTGCTTTATCATAGGTCCATCATAACTACTCTAACTCCCTGAGTCTGCATACAGGTCTTTGTTTTATCGTAGGAAAATTTTATTACGCTACCAGTTGTCACGATATTTGTAGCAGTTATTCTACCCGCGCTTGAGATGCCGTCAACTCCAAAACTCTGTTGTATAACGATTTAAGGCTGAACACTTTCAGTGGTGCTCACAGCGTCTATGCTCGATTGGCAAGTAGTACCGCGCGCCGAGGGGCTGGGTAGCCTTCGATCGTAAGGTCGGCATGCCTAGGATGCAAAAATTGTTCTAAGGAGTCTCCAGGCATCCAAGGGGTTGAGCGTTGTTCTGTGGGGGACGTGCGGCTGACATCGACGCAACGAATATGCGTGAAGCGACAGCGTTTTAGCCAGGTGTCGAGTGTTTTTAAAGACGGGATGAACCAGACATTGCGCATATGCGCATACCGTTGTTGGGGCATCAGTGAATAGCCTTCGCCACCTTCGACAATCAAGGTTTCCAGGATCAACTCACCGCCGGGTCGCAAACAATTCCGCAACTGGAATAGATGGTCGATGGGTGAGCGCCGATGATAGAGCACACCCATGGAGAAGACTGTATCGAAGGCTTGGAGGTGGTCGGGTAGTGCCTCCAACGGCAGGGGTAGTACATCGGCGCGCGGGTGGGAAAGAAAGCGTTTGAGTGCATGAAATTGCGCGACAAAGAGCAACGTGGGATCGAGTCCAATGGCACGTTTGGCGCCCGCGCCGGCCATCCGCAGGGTGAAGTAGCCGTTACCGCTGCCCACATCCAGCACCAGTCGATCGCGTAGATCCGAGATATGTGGTTCGACACGCCTCCATTTCATATCTGAACGCCATTCGGCATCAATTGAAATATCGAACACTGAAAAGGGCCCCTTACGCCAGGGGAGTAGTTGCCGCAGGCCTGCTTCGATTGCGGGTTGGGCCAGGGGCTCGATTTCGTTCTGCTGACCGATTTGGATGGTGTCTTGGGATAAATTCACCGCTTTTGCTTTGAAATCAGGCAAGGATGCGATGACGGTTTGCCAGCGCTCGAGCTGCCCATGTGCATTGGGTCGCAATGCTTGCTCAAGATCTTGAGGGAGGGTATCGAGCCAGCGTTGCAGCTGCGATTGAGAAAGAAATTCAAACAGCTCGGAAAACTGAAAAATTTCGTCTGCCATAATGTCCTCGTCAGCGAGTCAGGGTTTTTGTGCGAGCAGGCCGACAAAATTCAAAGCACGAAACCAAACCTTAATATCGATAAATCCATAGGACTCGAGGCGTTGTCGGTGCTGGTTCAGGGTTTCTGGTACAAGCACATTGTCCAGCGCCGCACGTTTTTGGCTGATCTCCAGCTCGCTGTAGCCATTGGCGCGTTTGTAGTCCAGATAAAGCGCGTTCATCAGGCTTTGTTCTTGGGCATCGTCAAAACAGAGTTTCTCGCAGAGCACCAATGCGCCTTTTGACTTCAAGCCCGCGTACAGCCGTGCGATCAGGGCATCACGTTCATCCTGGGGGATGAATTGCAGCGTGAGGTTCGAAACGATTAACGAAGCATTGGTGTAATCAATGTCACGGATGTCAGCACACTTTAAGTACACGGAAAGGTCATTAGAGAGGGATTCGAGGTTTTCGCGGCAGCGCGTTAGCATGGCCTGAGAGCTGTCTATGGCGATAATTTCACAGGGCAGATCCACCAGCTGTCGAGCGATCATTAGGGTGGAAGCGCCCAAAGAGCTGCCGAGGTCATAAATCCGGGTATGCGGTTGCGCATAATGTTTGGCCAGCACACCAATCAGGCCCAGCATCGTTTGATAACCTGGTACCGAGCGATTGATCATGTCCTCAAACACATCGGCGACAGCCTCATCAAATGCAAACGCATCCGTTACTTCGCGATAGTCGGCGAAGAGTTGGTCAATTTTTCGCTCTGCCATGGTTGAGGTTTGCTGCTCTGGAAACGCAATAAGGGCGCGGATTATAAAACGGACTGTGTTACAGTCGCCAGTCGACACGGCTCTCTCCCAAGCAAGTAACGATGAAGTTTTCCAAGTCTCTGTTAATCCTGGTGTTGCTGGCAGGCGCAGGTGGGTTGCATCTACTTACCAGCCAGCAGGTACCGAGCAGCCCTCCAACAGCTTCGGTTGTCGCTGACGCGCCGCATGGCGTCGATGGGCAAGTCGCGCTCATGGATGCATACGACCGACGGATTTCAAAGATTTGGCTGGTGGTAGAAGGTACCGTCAAACGCCGCCTACCAGACGACCAGACCGGTTCTCGGCATCAACGCTTCATTCTTGAATTACCGAATCAGCATACGGTACTGGTTGCGCACAATATAGATCTGGCGCAGCGGGTACCCCTTTCTCAGGGGGATCGCGTCAAACTCCGGGGGCGCTATGAGTGGAATCGCCAGGGTGGGGTCCTTCACTGGACACATCATGATCCTAAAGGACATATTCAAGGCGGATGGATCAAGTATCAGGGCAGGCAATATCAGTAGCGAGCAACGCTTGATCAGCACGATTTTACTAAAACGATGCGTAACTACTCAGCTCACCCTTGAATGACGCTTTCTCTTTGTTAAGAAATGGTCATTGACGCTTTTAAACTCAATTTTTTGCCGTGACCTGACGTATTTCAACCTAAAAACCTCAGTTGGGCGCAAAAAAGACGCGTAAGATATTGGTGTGCATGGTGAATCGGAAAAACTCGTGGTCACCTTATTGGTGATG